>CADCUA010000529.1 GCA_902805755.1 uncultured Lysobacter sp. | reverse complement strand
AACTGCGCCATCTCGCTTGGCGAATACTTGAACTTTTCCGGCTTTACACCGCTGAGCGCGTGCTTGATCGCGCGATGCACGAGCAGGTCGGGATAGCGGCGGATTGGCGAGGTGAAGTGCGCATACGCTTCCAGCGCCAAACCGAAGTGGCCGACGTTGCCCGGCGAATACACCGCCAGCGACTGGCTGCGCAGCAGCACCGACTCGAGCAGTGCCGCATCCGGCCGTTCGCGGATCTTCTTGAGCAGCTGGGTGAAGTCGCGCGGCTGCACCTTGTTCCACGGCGGCATGCGCAGGCTGAACTCCTTGAGGAATTCCTGCAGGTCCGCGTACTTCTGCTCCGGCGGCCGCTCGTGGATGCGGAACGGTGCGGGGATGTCCTTCTCGATGAGGTACTTCGCGGCCTCGACGTTCGCCGCGATCATGCACTCCTCGATGAGCTTGTGTGCATCGTTGCGCTGGATCATGCCGGCCTGCACGACATCGCCCTGCGGCCCGAGCACGAAGCGCACTTCGCCCGATTCGAACTCGATCGCGCCGCGCTTCTCGCGCGCCCGGACCAGCACCTGGAACAGGTCGTACAGGCGTTCGATGTGCGGGCGCAGCGAGCCGACGACCTGCAGCGCGTCCTCGTGCGCCTCTTCCGGAATGCCGTCGCCCACGAGGTTCCAGACCTGCGTGTACGTCAAGCGCGCATGCGAATGCATCACCGCCTCGTAGAACTCCGAACGCAGCACCTCGCCCTTGCGGTCGATCTGCATATCGCAGACGAAGCACAGGCGGTCGACCTTCGGCTTCAGCGAGCAGATGCCGTTCGACAGCGTCTCGGGCAGCATCGGCACGACGAAACCGGGGAAGTACACAGAGGTCGCGCGCTTCTGCGCCTCGTCGTCGAGCGGCGCGCCCGGGCGCACATAGGCCGAGACGTCCGCGATCGCGACGATCAGGCGGAAGCCTTCGCGATTGCTTTCGCAATAGACCGCATCGTCGAAGTCCTTCGCGTCCTCGCCGTCGATTGTCACCAGCGGCAGGTTGCGGATGTCGACACGCCCGGCCGCCACTGCCGGGTCGACGTCGACCGGGACTGCGGCCGCTTCGTCGATGACGGGCTGCGGAAACTCGTGCGGCAGGTCGTGGCCATGGATCGCGGCCTGCACGGCGAGCGACGCCGTCAGGCGCTCACCCAGCACCGTCAGCACGCGACCGATCGGCGGACGCTTCGGATCCGGCGCATGCACGATCTCGATGACGACGAGCTGGCCTTCCTTCGCCTCGCCCGCCGCGTCGGGTGGAATCATGATGTTGCGCTGGATGCGCGGGTCGTCGGGCACCACATAACCGATACCGGTCTCGACGGTGTAGCGACCGATCAGGCGCGTCAGACGGCGCTCCAGCACCTCGACGATGATGCCCTGCGGGCGACCACGACGGTCGAGGCCGGTGATGCTCGCGAGCACGCGGTCACCGTGCATGACCTTGCGCATTTCGAACGGCGGCAGGAATACGTCGTCGCCACCGCCCGCGTCCGGCCGCAGGAAGCCGAAGCCATCGGGATTCGCGATCACGTTGCCCGGGATCAGGTCCATCTGCGCCGCCGGCACGTACGCACCGTTGCGGTTCTGCAGCAGCTGACCGTCGCGCACCATCGCGCGCAGACGGTTGCCCAGCGCTTCCTGACGCTCGGGTTCGCCGAGACCGAGCTTTTCGGCCAGCGCCTCCGCCAGCATCGGGCCATCGGCCGCGGCGAGCTGGTGCAGGATCATTTCGCGGCTGGCGATCGGCTGCTCGTATCGCGCTGCTTCGCGTTCGGCATGCGGGTCATGCGTCGGCGCCGGTGCACCGGCGTCCGGCATGCGCAGAGGCTTGAATCCGCGCGGTGGCGGCTGCGGCATCCAACCCGGCCGCTTCGGGCCACGTGACTCACCGCCCGCGCGCTTGGGGCCGGCCTTCGCTTCACCTGACGATTCGCCGCGTGTGCCCCTGCCGCGACCGCCACCACTGTTCTTTGGAGTTTTCTTCATGGCGGCGATGGTACATGCCGATCGTCAACGTGC
>CADCUA010000528.1 GCA_902805755.1 uncultured Lysobacter sp. | reverse complement strand
GGCGGCCAAGGCGGCGGACACTCCGCCGAAGCCTGCGGACCACGCATCGCGCGAATCACGTTGCGGGAACGAGGCGTGCCGCCGTGGCGTCGTTAACCGCCCGCCCAGCGCCGCGGCAGCAGCAGCTTCAGCGCGCGCTCGGCGCTCTTGCGGCGCAGGCCGCGCTGGCGCAGGCCGCGAAGGATCGGCCCGATCCATGCGGTGCGCGGCGCCTGCAGCATCGCTTCGCGCGCATCGGCCTCGATGCGGTACATCGCGAGGATGTCGCGCGCGTTCGCGCGGCGTTCGGCTGGAAGGTCCGGCAATTGCGCGAGGCAGTGTTCGAGATCGTCGGCGGTGCCGCGGTAGAAGCCGATCGTGCGCTCATAGCGCCGCCGCCGGGCCGCGGCCTTCGGTTCCTCGCGCGCGAACACGCCGCTGCTCACGCTGCCGCCGTGCTGGCGATAGCGCACGAGCGGCTCGCGCAGGCGCAGGCAATCGCCGAGCAGCGCGGCACGCAGGCTCAGCGCGTTGTCCTCGATCGGCCCGCGGATCGCGCCGAAAACGTCGAACACCTCGCGCCGGAACGCGAGCGTCGCGCCCAGCAGTCCGAGCAGGCGGCCCGAGGACACGAAGAACTCCAGGCCGAAGCGCTCGCGCCGTTGCGGCAGGTGCATCGCGACCGGCATGCCGCGCGCATCGATCGCCTCGAACGCAGTGTCCAGCGCGGTGACCTCGGGATTCATGTCGAACGCCTGCAGCACGCGCTCGACGCGGTCGGGATGGGAGACGTCATCACCGGCCATCATCACGATGATCTCGCCGGAAACCTGCGGCATGGCGGCGCTTACATGCGCCGCGACGCCGAGGTTCCGCTGGTTGCAACGCACGCGCACGCTGTGCGGGCCGCGGTAGCCGGCCGCCAGTTCGCACGCGCGCTCGTATGTGCCGTCGTCGGACGCATCGTTCGAGATCAGGATCTCGCAGGGCACGGTCTGCGCGAACGCGCCGCGCACCGCCTGCTCGATGTACTCCGCGTCGCGGAAGCACAGCAGCAGGACGCTGACGCGATGTCCTGCGGGCCGTGCGTCCGCTGCCACCGGTCAGCCCTCGCGCACGCGCACGGCGCGGATCTGCGCATCCACGGCCGCAAGCGCGGTCATGTTCACCACGCGACGCGCCGTGGAGGCCGGCGTGAGGATGTGCGCGGGCTTGTCCAGGCCCATGAGGATCGGACCGATCGCGACGCCATCGGTCATCACCTTGATCAGGTTGTAGGTGATGTTCGCCGCATCGAGATTCGGCAACACGAACAGGTTCGCGCGCCCGGTCAGCGAGGTGTTCGGGAAGATGCGCGCACGCAGTTCGCTGTCCCAGGCGGTATCGCCCTGCATCTCGCCGTCGATGTTGAGCTTGGGCGCGCGCTGGCGGATGAGCTGGTAGGCGCGGCGCATCTTCGCCGCCGACGCGTTGTCGTGGCTGCCGAAATTGCTGTGGCTGAGCAGCGCGACGTTCGGCTCCACGCCGAACAGCTTGAGGCGGTAGCTGGCCTGCAGCGTCGCTTCGGCGATCTGCTCGGCCGTCGGGTCGAGCTGCACATGCGTGTCGAGGAAGAACCACGCGCCCTGGTCGTTGATCACGCCGCTCATCGCGGCGGTGCCGGTCACACCGCGATCGAAATCGAACACGCTGCGCAGGTAGCCGAGCTTCTTGTGGAAGCGGCCGACGATGCCGCACAGCATCGCATCGGCTTCGCCGCGTTCGACCATGAGCGCGGCGATCAGCGTCGTGCGCGAACGCAGCAGGTTCTTCGCCGCTGCCGGGGTGACGCCGCGGCGTTCGGTGAGGCGGTGATACGTCTGCCAGTATTCGTCGAAGCGCGGGTCGGAGTTGATGTTCGTCAGCTCGAAATCCACGCCCGCGCGCATGCGCAGGCCCAGGCGCTCGATGCGCTTTTCGATCACGTCCGGCCGGCCGATCAGGATCGGGAACGCGAGCTGCTCGTCGATCACGGTCTGCACCGCGCGCAGCACGGTTTCCTCTTCGCCTTCGGCGTATACGACGCGCTTGCGGTCGTTG
>CADCUA010000527.1 GCA_902805755.1 uncultured Lysobacter sp. | reverse complement strand
GCAAGTACGACACGCGCCACTGACACTCGAGAGGGCGCGCGAATAAACGCGCCAGTCCGATAGGCCAAACGGATCCAGCAGATGCTGTGAGCCGTTTGGCCTTTTTTGTGCGCGGATGTTGATCAGCGATGCCGCGTTTGCACATCCTCATCGAGCCACGGCTCTGCCGGGCCGCTACCGGCCAGCGTGATACGGGCGTGTCTCGACGGCCCGGCGCACGCACTACCAGCTGAACCACACGCAAGCGCTCGTCAACGCCGGCAAAGCCCATGCGTTTACGGATCCACACGCGGCATTGGTGCCGCTGGATGAGGATCTCCGATGAAGCGCACTCTCCCACTTGCCGGCCTGCTGTTTGCCTCCTTCTCTCTCGGCGCCCTTGCCCATGACCCGGGTGAGCCTGGGCGCCATGCTTCGCGCGATGTGAACCGCGACGGCGCGATCGACCGCAACGAGGCCGCGACGCATCCGCGGCTTGCCGCGCGCTTCGATCAGCTCGATCTGAACCGCGATGGCCGATTGGACGCGAGCGAGCGTCCGCAGCACGAGGGCCACCGCGGACGCCGGCAAGGCCTGTCGCTGGAACGCATGGACACGAACCGTGACGGTCGTGTAAGCCGGGCAGAGTTCGACTCCACGCGTGCTGCGCGTGGTGCGACTCGTTCCGAAAGGCAGCATGCGTCGGGCGCGCATGCGAAGCACCTGCCCGTCGATTTCGCGGCAATCGATGCCAACCGCGACGGATACCTGGTCCGGACGGAAATCCGCGCGCACCGGGAACGCATGCATATCCGGATGCAGGCAGCACGCAAAGCAATGCTGGAACGCAGGTTTATCGCCTCCGACATCAATCGCGATGGCAAGCTTGGTCGCGTCGAGGTGAGCGAAACGATGCCGCGGATGGGCGGGCGCTTCGACGCACTGGATGCGAACCGTGACGGCTTCCTGAGTCGCGGTGAACTGCTGCAGGGCCGACGCAGTCGTTGACGAGCGCGCGTTTCGAGTCGGTCGCCGCCGGTCATTGCTTGCCTGGCAGCGATTGTTTTGAGCCGGCGTCAGATGAAGCCCAATCGCACTCGTCGACATCGCTCCCGGTCACGCCGCCTAGGCGGCGCGCGCGGCATCGTCGCGATCATCGCCGGAATCGCCGTGGAGCAACCGCATGAGAGAACCCGGAGACCTGATCCACGATGCCGCTTACGCGTTTGCATTTCGCACGCTGGAGCCGCGCCCGGGCGCGCCGCGCAGGCTGCTCGTGCTCCTGCATGGCGTGGGTGGCGACGAGCAACAGCTCGCCGCGCTCGGTGCCCGGGTAGACCAGGGCACACTCGTCGTGCTGCCGCGGGGCCAACGCTCGATCAGCGGCGGAATGACGGGTTGGTATCGGGTCGGGCTCAGCGCGGATGGGCCGCAGATCGTAGAAGACGAAGCGGAAGAGGCGCGGCTCAAGCTCGTGGAGTTTCTTGGACAGCTCCAGAACCGCTTCGATATCGCTGCTTCGCACACAGTGGTTGGCGGCTTCAGCCAGGGCGGCATCCTCAGCGCCAGTGCCGCGCTGACCGCTCCGTCATGTGTCGCGGGCTTTTCGGTGCTCTGCGGGCGCATCCTTCCCGAAATCGAAGCGCGACTGGCGCCACTCGAAGAACTTGCGACGCTGCATGCGCTCATCGTGCACGGACGGGACGACGAGACACTTCCCATTAGCTGGTCAGATCGCGCAACCGATTGGCTCACGCAACTCGGCGTGCGCCACGAACTGCGCCTGCACGATGCCGGCCACGAACTGACGCAAGCCATGGAAGACGACCTGCTGCGCTGGTTTGCTGCAGCGGATCAGCAGTGGAACGTGTCGTGCGGTACGCCTGACGGAAGTGTGTGACGCCGCAATGTATTGGCACTGGCCGTCGTTCCAACTCGCGGTGGTGACAGCCATGCCACGTGCGGCTCCGTGAACCGCTGCCTCACCGGATCACTGCCGACACGAAACCCGTCGCGCATCGGAGCTGGCGCACTCGACGCATGTTCGACCCGCGGTTGGCACCCGAAGCTCACTGGTATCAAA
>CADCUA010000526.1 GCA_902805755.1 uncultured Lysobacter sp. | reverse complement strand
TCCGTTCTCGCGTGCTGCGCTCCGGCGCGGCGAAGCAGGGCGCGCTCCTGCGCGAGCGCGAAATCCAGACCCTGCGCGCGGACATCGACGCGCTGCAGGCCCGTGAGCGCGAGCTCGACGCCGGCCTGACGCAGATGCGCGACCGCCTGCTCGCTGCCGAGCAGCAGCGCGAGGACGCGCAGCGCACGTTGTACATGGCGCACCGCAGCGTCTCCGAACTTGCAGGCCAGTTGCAGAGCCAGCAGGGCCGGCTGGAGTCGGCGCGCGGCCGCATCGAGAAGATCGAACTCGAGCTTGCCCAGCTCGCCTCCACGCTTGAAACAAGCCGGGAGCAGGGCCGCGATGCCCGCACCCGGCAGGAAGATGCGGTCATCCGCATGGGCGACCTCGAGGACGCGCGGATCGCGCTGGAAGCCGAGCGTCGTGCATTCACCGAAGCCCGCGACGCCGCGCGCAATGCGGCACGCGAAACGCGCGACGCGGCGCACGCACTCGCGCTGACGCTCGAAAGCCAGCGCACGCAGATCACCGGACTCGCGCAGGCGTTGGAGCGCATGGGCGGCCAGCGCGGCCAGCTGGACTCGCGCCTGGAGGAACTCACCCTGCAGCTTGCGGAAGGCGACGAGCCGGTCGTGACGCTCGAAGAGCAGCGGCAGGTGACGCTCGAACAGCGCGTGCTCGCCGAGCAGAAACTAACTGCCGCGCGCACTGCGCTCGATGGTATCGACCACGATCTGCGGCGTTTCGAGCAGGTGCGGCAGCAGCGCGACGAGCAGGCGCTGCAGCAGCGCGAAGGCATTGGTCAGCGCCGGCTGGAGCAGCAGGCGCTCGTGCTCAAGGCCGAATCGCTCGCTGCCGCGGTGGTTGAAGCGGGCTTCATCCTCGAGGACGTGGTCAACACGCTTGCCGAGGACGCAGCGCCCGCCGTGTGGGAAAAGTCCGTCACCGAGCTGGACGCGCGCATGCGCCGACTGGAGCCGGTAAACCTCGCAGCGATCGCGGAACACGCCGAAGCCGCGCAGCGCAAGGAGTACCTGGACGCGCAGGATGCGGACCTCACGTCGGCGCTGGACACACTGGAAGACGCGATCCGCAAGATCGATCGCGAAACCCGCGGCCGCTTCAAGGACACGTTCGACCGCGTGAATTCCGGCGTGCAGCAACTGTATCCGCGTCTGTTCGGCGGCGGTCATGCTTACCTTGAACTCACGGGCGAGGACCTGCTCGATACCGGCGTCGCGATCATGGCGCGCCCGCCGGGCAAGCGCGTGTCCAACATCTCGCTGCTGTCGGGCGGCGAGAAGGCGATGACGGCGGTCGCGCTCGTGTTCGCGATCTTCCAGTTGAACCCGGCACCGTTCTGTCTGCTGGACGAAGTCGATGCGCCGCTGGACGAAGCGAACGTCGGACGCCTCGCCGCGATGGTCAGCGAGATGAGCGAACAGGTACAGTTCCTGTTCGTCACCCATAACAAGGCGACGATGGAAGTGGCGCAGCAGCTTGCAGGCGTGACGATGCGCGAACCGGGCGTAAGCCGTCTGGTCTCGGTCGACCTCGCCGAAGCGGCCCGCCTGGCAGGAGCCGCCTGAGCCAACCGCACGGCATACGCTGTGTGGTTGCGCGACGGAGCGCTCGATAAATCGCATGCCGCGCGCCGCGCGCGGCGGCACGTTTCGCTGGAGAACACATGTCGGACATGACCCTGCTGCGCCTCGGCATCCTCGTCGCAGGCATCATCCTGCTGGCGACGATCGTGTTCTTCGGCCGGCCGCGCAAGCCGGGCCAGGGCAAGCGCGTCGCTCGAGAGTCGGACGCCGCGCGCGGCTCCCGCACGGAGCCGACGCTGGGCGAGCAGATCGAACGCGACGCCGGCGAACACGCAGCCGATGGTCCGGCCACGCAGGACGAACTCGAACTGTTCGATCGCACGCTGGAGGGCCGCGCGTCGCCCGGCGATACCGATCTCGGTCGCCGCGTCAGCGAGGAGTTCGACAAGATCGTCACCCTGTACCTCGCCGCGCGCGCTGGCCAGAAGCTGCACGGCCCCGACATCGTGGTGGCGGCCC
>CADCUA010000525.1 GCA_902805755.1 uncultured Lysobacter sp. | reverse complement strand
TGCAGACGGGGAGCGAACGCCAGGCAGCACCTGGATGGTGGTAAGCAGGGTCGGCTCACTGTCTGGAAACGTAAGTCCGACCCTTTGACTCTTCAATGCCAGCGCCATGAACGCATCGCTGCCGCATGCCGCGATGAAATTCCCGGCGCGGATTACTTCGCAAACTCCGGGAATACCGGCAGCTTCGCCACGTCGCGCGGGTCGTGCTGGATGATCACGGTGGCCTTGAGGTTCGCCGCGAGCTTCTTGAAGCGATCGAGCGACGCAAGCGAGTCGGCGCGGTTCGCGTTCCACGTGGGCACGCCGTCGCTGCGATAGTTTTCATGGAAGTGCGTCACGTCGCCGGTCAGCAGCACGTGGCCCGTCTTCTCCAGCTTCACCAGCAGTCCGTGGTGGCCCGGTGTATGTCCGGGCAGGTTGATCATCAGCACGCTGCCGTCGCCGAACACATCGTGCCGGTCGCGCGTGAGCGGCTCGACCTTCGCACCGGCGGAAATCCACGGCGCGAACGGGGCGCGTCGCGTTGCGAAGTCCTTCGCGTCCATGCCGGCCGGCGGCTCGGCGCTGCGCATCATGTCCCAGTCGCCCTGGCCGATCAGCAGCGTCGCTTTCGGGAACGAGGCGAGCTGGCCGGTGTGGTCGGCGTGGTGATGGCTGACGCCCACAAAGCCCACGGCCTCGGGCCGCACCTTGATACGCGCGAGCTGGTCCACGATCGACACCTTCGGTGCGCGCGGCGTGCCATCGACCGCATTGCCCGCGTCCCACAACAGATAGCGATCGCCATGGCGGATCAGATAGCAGCTGTACGTCAGCGGCAGCTTCAGCTGGGCATGCTCCATCGTGTCGGAGAACGACGCGACGCTGACGGGTTCGGGCTGGCCGCCGCAATCCAGCCGCGCGAGCGCAACCTCGGCGGCCTGGGTCGAGAACGCCGCGCTGCACAAGGCCGCAACGGTGGCTGCGAGCAGTTTGCGCGCGGATGATTTCCTGATGGACATGGACGCTCCTTCAAAGTGGTCGATGGTGCGGCAGCCGTTCACGGGCGCCGGCAGCACGGTGCGCGTAGCGCAGGCGCAACGATGCCTCATCTGCACGTGAACGTCAGCGTGCAGCGTGGCATCAGGCGCGCGATGTCCGCTCTACTCGGCTGCCATATCGCGCCGCCCGGATGCCGCACAGACAGCTCGACTGCAACAGGCGCGGGCAGATCGGCCCGGGTTTCGGCATGACCGACAGACAATCGCGCATGCGGACATGCGTGCCACGCTTGAAAGCGGCGTGCGTCGGCCGGATGTCTGCGCCATGCATCTGCGATCCGACCCGCGTCCCGTTCCCCCCGAGAAGCCCCTGCCGACCGACTGCTGCGGCGGCGGATGCTCCCCCTGCGTGCTCGATACGTACCAGGAGGAACTGGAAGACTACGAGGCGCGGCTCGTGGCATGGCTTGCAGGGCACGCGGGCGTGGACGGCAGCCAAGTGGGCGAGGTGGGTCTTTAAGGCACGCCGGACAGGCTGCACGCAGCAGAACTGCACCGACGGTTGCAGCCTCCCGAAGTGACACACGTCCGTGATCGCCTGTTCCTAGCTCGACCTTCACCGACCCGGCGCTAGGGTTGTCGCGTGCCTGTACGTCGAACAGGCATGCTGCAGGAGTCCCATGAACGTGGTCGAAAACCCCGCGCCGCGCCCGCAACTGTCGCCGCTGCAACGGCGGTTCATCTCGTTCCTGATCCTGCTCGGCGCTGTCTCGCTGTTCTGGGGGCTGTACAAGATCGGCGTGTCCGAGCCGATCGACTCCCCGCCGCAGGCGCTGTCGATCCCGGCGGGTGCGAAGGCGCCGGAAGTCGCGGTGTCGCTCGCGGCAAACCTCAACGCGCCGCTGCTCGAAGGCAACCGCGTGACGTTGCTGGAGAACGGCGACGAGATCTTCCCGGCGATGCTCGGGTCCATCCGCAGCGCACGCCAGTCGGTGAACCTGTTGACCTATGTCTACTGGGAAGGCGAGATCGCGCACACGTTCGCGAACGAGCTGAGCGCCGCGGCGAAGCGCGGTGTTCGCGTGCGCGTGCTGATCGATGCGTTCGGCGGCAAATCGATGGACCGGGCATGGGTGGAGATGATGCGCAGCGCCGGCTGCGAGGTCGCGTGGTTCCGTCCGCTGCGCTGGAACATGCTCGACCGCGTCAACAACCGCACGCACCGCAAGGCGCTGATCATCGACGGCCGCGTTGCGTACACCGGCGGTGTCGGCATCGCCCAGCAATGGGTCGGCAATGCGCAGGACGCGGATCACTGGCGCGACGACCACTTCCGCCTCGAAGGCCCCGTCGTGCGCTACATCCAGGGCTCGTTCGCGGAGAACTGGCACGAAGCCAGCGGCACCGTGCTTGCGGGCGACGATCTGTTTCCATCGCTCGCGCCCATCGGCAACGCGCGCGCCGTGCCGATCAGCACCACGCCCGGCGACGATTTCGGCGGTATCCCGTTCACCTACTGGCTGCTGTTCCGCGCCGCGCAACGCGAGGTTCTGATCGCAACGCCGTATTACGTGCCCGACCCGGACATCGGGCTGGGCCTGATCGAAGCCGCACGCCGCGGCGTCAGGGTCACCTTGCTGATCCCGGGTCCGCACCAGGAATCGGCGGTCGTGCGTTACGCGAGCTACACCTATTACCGCGAGCTGCTCGAAGCCGGCGTGCGCATCTTCGAATACCAGCCCACGGTGATGCACACCAAGCTGGTGATCGTCGACGGCGCATGGGCGCTGATCGGCTCGCCGAACTTCGACAGCCGCTCGATCGAGCTGAACTACGAGAACGCGGTCGCGGTGTACGACGAGGCATTCGCCGCCCGGCTGAGCGAATCGTTCGCGCATGATCTGACGCGTTCGAAGGAAGTCGCGCGCGAGGACGTCGAGCGCTGGGGTGTGTTCGCACGCGCGCGTAATGCGCTTGCCGCGCTGCTGCGCGAACAGCTCTGAACGACAGGCGGCCGCTGCGCGTCAGCGCCGGTAATCGTCATGCCAGCGGCCTTCACCGTCCTGCCAGATGGAGAACGTGGCGACGCTGGCCTCGCCCGCGGAATCCGGGCCCTGGCGATAACGCACCTCAAGCCGCGCGGCGCCCGTCCAGCCGATAGCCACCGGGCCTGCGCCCGCGGCAAAACCGCCTACTTCGTACAGGGGTGTTTCGCGTGACGATGCCCACACCACCACGCGGTTCGGCACATAGCCCGCATCCACATCGTAGGAAACGGTCGCGAACAGGCGCCCATCGCGGTTGACCAATGGCCGGTTGTCGACTCGGCGGCGTGCGCCGTTCGCTTCATCGACGAGTATCACGGCGTAGCCGCCGGTGGCCTGCGTTTCGACGACGATGAACCTGCCTCGTTCGCGGCCCAGCAAGGTGTAGCGAAGTCCGTCCACGTCGCTGAAGCATGCCCGCGATGATCGCAGCGGAAGACACAGACGCGAGCCGATCCGCCCGGGCTCGTTGTCTGGCCCGCTGTCGCTGACCGGCTCGTGTTGCCGCAGGCAACCGGAAAGGCCCGCATCAGCGGCGCAACCCAGCCCTTCGGTGATGCGGAAACCCATGAACGGGGTGGGGCCGTGTGAAAGCGGCGAGCCCTCGGTTCGCGAACCGCATCCCGCCAGTGACAGCAGGCAAAGAACCCGGGCAACGTAACGCATGCGATTGGCTCCATGTGCTGGAAGCCGCGCCTGGCAGACCAGCGATGCCGGGGCATCTGCGCGCCACAGTGCCAGAAACGCGGCGGGTGTTTCGGCCGAAGGTGGCAACCGCCTTCGACACGTTTAAGCGGCTGGCGCCGATACATCGGTGGTCGAAGGCGCCCGGACGCCGCGTTGTCCCCCGGCCCCGTGCCCGCTTGAGGCCGCGCATCGCCAACGTCCGCCGCGCTATGGGTGAAGTGCCCGATTGCCAGCGTGCGTGGGAACGTCGACTGTGACCTCCGTTTGGATTGCGGCTTTACGACGCAGTGCGAAGCCGATCCCGTCTCTTCCCGTCGCCGAATGACGCAGCAGCGTGGGCGACACCCCGTACCGGAGAATGTGATGCAGCAAGTGATGATGCCCAGCGAGAACCTTGCCTTTCCCGACGCGCAGCAGGCGCATCGCAACCTCATGGCGCGGGACGCGGGCGCGCAGGCTCACGACCCGGCCGAAACAGTGTGGGGACTGATCGAGAAGCGCGCGCAGGCGCATCCGCAGCGGACGGCGATCATCGAGGGTGACGTACAGATCGACTACGCACGCCTGGCGGCACGGGCGAGTGCGATTGCGGGCGAACTGGCGGCCCGCGGCGTGGCGCCGGGCGCGCTGGTCGGTGTGTGCATGAGCCGCAGCTGGGAGCTGGTGGCGACGCTCGTCGGCGTATTGCGGGCCGGGTGTGCGTACGTGCCGCTGGATCCGGAGTATCCGCGCGAGCGCGTGCGCTACATGCTGGAGCATGCACGGGCAGCGGCCGCGATCGTGGACAGCGACACAACCTCCGAGCTGTGTGCCGGCGTGCCCCAGCTCCTGCGGCTGGACGAGGTACGCGTATCGGCGCCGCAGAGCGACGCCGCGCCGTCTGCCCGCGACCTCGCCTATGTCATCTACACCTCGGGCTCGACAGGCCAGCCCAAGGGCGTCGCGGTCGAGCATCGAAGCGTCGTGGCGATGATCCGCTCCATGCGCGAGCTGCTGGATGATGGGGAACTCGCGGGCGTGCTGGCGGCGGCGTCGGTGTGTTTCGACCCCTCGGTCATGGAAATCCTCGGGACTCTGGCGCTGGGCGGGACGGTGGTGCTGGCGGAGAACGTGCTCGCATTGCGGGATATGGCATCCGCGCAACGGGTGAGGACAGCGATCATGGTGCCCTCGGCGATGCAGGCCCTGCTTGCATCGGGCGGCTTGCCGCGGGACATCCGCTGCGTCGTGCTCGGCGGCGAAGCGCTCAAGCGTTCGCTGGTCGAGCAACTGCATGCGCTGCAGCCACGGCCGCGCGTGGTCAATGTGTACGGGCCGACCGAGGACACGGTGTATTCCACGGTCAGCGAAGTTGCAGTGGGCGTGCGGACGGTCACGATCGGCAAGCCGGTGTCGAACTCGCGTGCGTATATCCTCGATGAGTCGATGCAGCCGGTGCCTGTCGGGGCGGCCGGAGAGCTGTATCTGGCAGGAGACCAACTCGCGCGCGGCTATCTGCATGACGAGGAACGCACGCGCCAGCGGTTTGTCGAGATGGATGCGAGCGGGCCGGTGCCCGAAGAGCGGTTGTACCGGACGGGAGACCTGTGCCGCTGGAACGAGGACGGCGAGCTCGAGTTTCTCGGCCGCGTCGACCAGCAGGTCAAGATCCGCGGCTTCCGCATCGAGCTGGGCGAGATCGAGTCGGCGCTGGAGTCGATGCCTGGCGTGGAGGCTGCCGCAGCAACGGTCGTCGATGCCGATAGCGGGCGGAAAACGCTGGTGGCGTATGTCGTAAGCGGTGACGCGGCGGTCACGAGCGAGGCGGCGCGTGCGCACGTCGCGCAGCGGCTGCCGAAGTACATGGTCCCGCAGGTCGTCATGCATCTCGAGGCGCTGCCGCGGCTGCCTAACGGCAAGCTCGATCGCACGCAGCTGCCAGCGCCGGAGGCGGGTCGTCACCTTGATCCCTGCGAAAGCATCGACACGCACGCCGGCACGCGGGTCTCCAGCGACAGCGCAGGTCCGCTGCACCGCCTCGCGGGCCTTTCGCGGGACGAGCAGCGCGCGACGCTGCTGTCTATGATCCGGCATGAAACCGCCCAGGTCCTGAGCCTTCAGGACTCCGGGCAGGTGCCGCCGCAGCAGTCGTTCGAAGCGCTGGGCCTGGACTCGTTGGACGCGGTGGAACTGAGCCATCGGCTGGCCACGGTCCTGGGTCGGAAGCTGCCCGCGTCCCTGACCCATGAATACCGAACGCCCGCGGCGGTTGCCGGTTATCTGCTGGGCCTGATCGGAAGCGGCGTTACAGAGCACGCATCGACACCGGGCATGCAAGCCGATGCCCCCGACACGCTCGCGCGCTTCCAGGCTGAAATCCAGTCGGGCCACCCGCCGTTCCTGGCGGCGAAAGCGCCGTACTGGTCCGCGACCGACAAGGGCACGCTGGTCCAGGCCCTCAAGCGCCTGCTGAGCCAGCAGGGCCGCGATCCCTACAGCCGGTTCGTGCGCACCGGCAGCGCGCACAAAGGTTCCGTCGTCGACGCGAACAGCGGAGAAGAACGCGACGCCATCGTATGGACCACCAACCTGTATCTCGGCATGAACCGCGATCCGGTTGTCATGGACGCAGCGCGTTCCGCGCTGGAACGCTTCGGTACCGGAATGGGTACATCGGCCACCGCCTCCGGCGTCACCGATGCCCACTTCGACTTCGAAAAGGGTTTTGCCGAGCTCGTGGGCAAGCCCGCGGCATGCCTGTTCCCCACGGGATTCACCGCGAATCTCGGCGCGATCGCCGGCCTTCTCGGCGACCGGGATGTCGTCGTGATGGATCAGCTCTGCCACGCGTCGATCGTGGACGGCGCGCGCCTGAGCGGTGCGACGATCAGGACGTTCCGGCACAACAATGCGGCGGATCTGGAATCGATCCTCAAGGCCGAAGCATCGCCCTACCGCACGACGCTGGTCGTGCTCGAAGGCGTGTACAGCATGGGCGAGGGGACGGCGCCGGTGCGCGACATCGTGCACGTGGCGAAGAAATACGGCGCGCTCGTACTGGTCGACGAAGCACATTCGTTCGGCTTCTACGGGCCCCGGGGCGCGGGCCTGTGCGCGGCCGAAGGCGTGTCCGGCGAAGTCGACTTCATCATGACCACGCTCAGCAAGGCGCTCGGCAGTCTGGGCGGTGTCATCGCCGCCTCGCACGAGCACATCGCGCTGCTGAAGTCGTCGTCGCGCGCCTATGTCTACCAGGCAACCTCCACCCCGGCCGATATCGCGGCAGCACTCGCCGCCTTGCGCCGGCTGAGTACGGACGACACGTTGCGCGAGCGGCTGTGGGACACCACCCGCTACATGCGCGAGCGCTTCTGCGCGGCCGGCTATGACCTGGGGACTGGCGACGGCCCGATCGTCACCCCGCATTTTTCCGACAGCGACACGCTCTATGCGATTGCACGCGGCCTGTATGCGCGCGGCGTCCACACCGCCGCGGTCACCTACCCGATCGTGGAACGCGGGCGTGGCCGCCTGCGGTTCATCTGCTCGGCGTCGCACACGCGCGCCGACGTCGACCGGACCCTTGAGGCGCTGATCGATGCGCAACGCGAAGTCGAGGACAATCGACAGGCTTTGAATGACCCGCTGCCTGCCGATCGCACATTGGACGCGGACGCTTCGGTGGGACGTGCCGGCACACATGTGCAGGATCACCGGAGCGCAGAGGATGCGAGCAACGCCGAGCAAGCGCGCTTGGACGTGGAGGCATGGGCCAATGCGTTTTGCGATCACCTCAGGGACGCCCTGGCCCGGGCGGCAGGTCCCGCTCCAAGCCTCGCGCTGTCCATCGGGCTCGCGGAGGATGGCAAACGCATCACGATCCTGATCAATGAGCGTGATGCCACGTTGGCCGATCGGCAGGCGCCGGACATGCCGTTCTGCTCAATTGTTCTTACCGATACGCAGTCGATCTCCACCTTGTGCTCGTCCGACGTGCAGGCGCTGCTCGATCACGTGATCAAGGGCGCATGCGTGTTGAGCGGCCAGACCGAGCCTTTCGTCTGGTTCATTGCGCGCATGGCCGAGTGGCAATGCGTGCAGCCGGGCTGACCGGGACGGACAGAAGCAGGGTTCAATGGCCGATCCATGCGCGCGTCGTCGCAGCGGTGCTTCGAGAATGCGCCGGTGCTGGACGCGCGACGAGCGGTCGGAGTGCGGTCGCCTGCCTCGGACGACCGCAGTCCGCGGCGGCATGGGCATGTTTTCCGGTCACCGCCCGTAGGGCAGGCGCAACAGCTGCACAGCGGCGCCGCGATCCAGGACTGATGGGCTGATGCGGAAACGCAGTCCGCCAGCATCTACGTTTCGGCCGCAGCCTCCGCACGCCCGGCGATGCAGGCGCCGCATACGGCCAGCAGCGCCGCGATACCGAGGCATACCGCAAATGCGGCACGCGCCGACGTCGGGATCAGCACCGCAAACGCCGCGCCGCTGAGCGCCAGCGCGGACGTGGTGGTCATGGCCGCGCTCAGGCGCAGCGATGCGCCGGTGCGGCCCTGCTGTCCGGGCGCTGCCATCGCGAGTGTGAGGATGGACAGCGTGGGCGAGATCAGTCCCATGCCGCCGCCGGCGACCGCCCAGCCCAGCGGTGCGATCCAGAACGGCACGTCGGGCGCGATGACGAGCATGGACACCGCGATGCCGCCCGCCAGCATGGACAGGCCGCGCCGCAGCAGTTGCGTCGCACTGACGCGTGTGTGCACCCGCGCGCGGTACATCGCGCCCATCGACCAACTCAATGCACCGGCCGTCAGTGCAAGGCCGGCGATGCTCAATGGAATGCCACGCTGCCGGTGCAACAGCAGCGGGATGAACGCTTCGGCGGCGAAGAACGCGCCCTGCGAGAGGCCACTCAGCGCAATGGCCGCCGGCAGCCCGGGCCGGGCAGTGAGAGTGCCGCGGGGCAGCAGGCGCTGCGCCGATGCGAGCAGGGCAAGCGTCGCGGCGGCGAGAAGCAGCGCGCCCGCACCTGCAGGGACCGCCGGGCCCGTGCCGCCATGTCCATGGCCTTGCCCGATGGCATGCATGCCCAGCGCTCCGGCAGCCGCGAGCAGTGCCCACAGCGACCGGTGATCGCGACCTGCAGCATTCGCCACAGCGGCGCCGGCCATGGGCTCAAGCCGGATCGGCCTGATCAACATAAGCACCGGCAGTGTCAGCACGGCCACGAGCAGCATCGCCCACCGCCAGCCGAGCACCTGCGCGAGCGTACCGCTCAGCCCGGGTGCGATCAGGGACGGCAGCACCCACGCGGCCGAGAACGCGGCGAAGATCCGCGCATGCAGCGTCGCGGGATACACGCGGCCGACCAGCGCATACAGCGCCACCGCAAGCATGCCCGAGCCCAGGCCTGTCACCAGCCGCCCGCCAAGCAGCCATGCCATCGACGGCGCCGCGGACGCGATCAACAGGCCGGTGATGAAGCACGCGCCGCCCACCCCGACAGAGCGCAGCGGCGAGCGCTCATCGGCCCATCGCCCCGATGCGACCATGCCCACGATCGATGCGGCGAGCGGTCCGCCGAACGCGAACCCGTACCACGCGATGCCGTCGAGTTCGGCCGCGACCTGCGGCATCACCGTGGCGTTGCCTATCGCCTCGTATGCGATGAGCGACACCAGGCCCACGATGCCCAGCGTCGCCGCGCGATAACCCGGCCCCATCAGGTGCGGAGCCGGCGTCGAGCGATCCGCCCGAGCGGCCGCCGCATCAACGATGGCGTGCTGTCCCTCGTCCATCCACGCTTCCAAATCCGCTACAGGGCCGCCAGTATCGGAACTCAACCAATGTTGAGGTCAAGCCCATGGCAGCAACGCTGCTCACTGTCGGCGAAGTCGCGAAACGAAGCGGTCTGGCCGTGTCCGCGCTGCACTTCTACGAGCGCCAGCAGCTGATCGGCAGCCTGCGCACCGAAGGCAACCAGCGGCGCTACCCCAGGGACGTGCTGCGCCGCCTCGCGGTCATCCAGGTGGCGCAACGGGTCGGCATTCCGCTGAAGGAAATCGCCGAGGCGCTGCGGACGCTGCCGGACGGGCGCACGCCCACGCGACGCGACTGGACGCGGCTGTCGGCGCACTGGCGTGCCTCGCTCGATGCGAGGATCACAGGCCTCACGCGACTGCGCGACCAGCTCGATACCTGCATCGGATGCGGCTGCCTCTCGATCCGCCGATGCCGGCTGTACAACCCCGCCGACATGCGCGCCGGCGCGGGCCCGGGACCGAGATTGCTGATAGGGGAGCACGACCTGGGCCCCTGAATCGCGCACCGTGCGCGCACCTGTCGGTACAAAAAACACGCGCCCCGGGTACGGATTGACAGCCTCAGCGACACAGCGTTGGTGCTCCGGCTTGCATGCATACCGCGCCGTCATGCCACCGCCTCTAGCGTGCAAGCCAATCCGTCCGCGCGAAGCGTTCGCGTCGATTTCCCCAACTCCCGACCATGGATGAACGCGATGCTCAGTGATGCCCGGTTCGCACGCTATGTGCTGATTGCCCTGTCACTGGCGGTGGTGTTCATCGGCCTCGGCAAAGTCACCGACGTACTGCTGCTCGGTTTCGGTGGCGTGCTGTTCGCGATCGCGATCCGCGCGGGCGGCGAGATGCTTGCGCGGCGATTGCCGGTCTCGGCGCGCATGGGCAGCGTCATCGTGGTGCTGGCCCTGGTGGCTGGGCTGGTGTTGCTGTTCAAGGTCGTGGGCGGCGAAGTCGGGCGGCAGGCGGGCGAGTTGCAGCAGCAACTGCCGGATGCGATTGCGAAGGCGCGCGCGCTGCTCGATGCCAGCGGCCCGGGACGCGCGTTGTTGTCGCTGCTGGATGGCGCAACCAACGAAGGGGTCTCGGCCGCGGGCGCGATGAAAGCCGCCTCCGCAACATTCGGCGTGCTCTCGGACCTGTTTATCGTCCTGCTGCTTGCGCTGTATCTGGGCTTCAGCCCGCGCACGTACGTGAAGTCGGCCGTGAACCTGGTGCCGCCTGCACACCGCGATGAAGCGCGCCAGGCGGCGCACAACAGTGGGCAGGCGCTGCGCCGCTGGTTGATGGGCCAGGGCCTGTCGATGCTGTGTGTCGGCGTGCTCACGGGCGTGGGCCTGTGGCTGGTCGGCGTGCCGAACGCGGCGATCCTTGGATTGATCGCAGGACTGTTCGAGTTCGTGCCGGTCATTGGCCCGTTCGCGGCCGCGGTGCCGGGCGTGCTGTTCGCAATGGTCGCCGGTCCCACCACCGCGCTGTACGCAGCAGGTGTGTATTTCGCGGTGCAACAGCTGGAAGGCGCACTGATCATGCCGATGGCGCAACGCTGGGCGGTCAACCTGCCGCCCGCGCTCGGCCTGCTGGCGGTAGTCGTATTTGGAGTGCTGTTCGGCGTGCCGGGGCTGCTGTTCGCAACGCCGCTCACGGTCGTGATCATGGTGCTGGTCAAGCAGTTCTATCTCGACCGCATGGAGCCGGCCGCGTCCGGGCAGCCGTCAGGCAGCGACACGTCCATGCCCGCTGAGCGCGGCCGATTCGATCGTGCTGAGTGATGCACGCGCGCCGAACGCGCGTGGGCACGTGTCTTACGTCCAACGCGGAACGCTTGGCTGCAGGTCCTGCCGCTGCAGTCACACAGCCGTGACGGCTTCCGTTTCGCTGACCACGCAATTGCGTCCAGCCAGCTTCGCCCGGTAGAGGCGGCTGTCGGCCGTGCGCAGGAAATCGATCTGTCCGATGTCGTCACCCGCCACGACCGTGGCAACACCCGCGCTGACGGTCACGACACCGTCAGTCAACGCGGCGTGCGTGATCGCCTGCTCGAGGATGCGCTGGCGGCAGCGTTCGGCAATGGCGGCGGCTGCGCGCGCATCGGTGTCGGGCAGCACGAGCACGAACTCCTCGCCCCCGAAACGCCCGACGAAATCGCCCGCCCGCGTCGATGCGGCGGCCAGCGCCTGCGCGATCCGGCGCAGGCATTCATCGCCCTGCAGGTGGCCGTAGAGATCGTTGTACTGCTTGAAGCAATCGACATCGAACAGCGCAAGTGACAGCGGCCGGCCGGAGCGGCGCGCCGTCGCCCATTCGCGCTCGAACACCGAGTCGAACATGCGGCGGTTCGCAACGCCGGTCAGCCCGTCCTGATACGACATCGCTTCGAGCGTGCGTTGCAGCTCGGCCACGCGTTCTTCCGCGCGCTTGCGTTCGGTGATGTCGAACATGAAGCCGACCAGCGACGTGACTTCGCCCGCGGCATCGCGCACCACGTGCACGACGTCGCGGATCCACACGTAGCGACCATCGTGCGTGAGTGCGCGGTAATCGGCTTCGTGATCGACGCCGGCGAGCGACTGCGACACGCAGTACTCGAGCACGCGGTCGCGGTCGTCGGGATGCATGCGCTCGTACCAGTCGTTGACCGTAAGCCAGCTGTCCGGCGTCCAGCCCAGCAGCGGTTCGATCTGCGGGCCGATGTAGGCGAAGCGCTTGCTTTCCCAATGGATCTGCCACGGGATCGCACGCGTGGACTCCACGAGCGTGCGGTAGACCTCGGGATCAAGTGCAAAACTGCTGCGTTCTTCGCTCATCGTGCGCTCCGGGTGACGCCCCTCCGTGGGTCACAGTCAGCCGCGGCGACTCCGGGGCCTACAGCTGCCCAGCGTTGCACACCTGTCGATGGCGAATGGGACGCAAGGCCCACTTCCAGAGCATGCGGCGGGACGATCTTCAGCGCTGCAGGCGTGCCGGATCCGTTTGCGGGTCAGGTCAAGCGGGCCGACGAGGAGCTCGTGCGGAAGCGCGAGAGCCGGTATGCAATGCAGCGCGACAACCGCACACGGACGTTTGGCATGGGCTGCATGCGCAGGCGAACGCGTCGTCCTGATCAGGCATTGACTCGCTGCGCGCCCTAAACTGCGCGCTTTCGACGCCTCGGGGAGGGGAATGTGAGCATCGAACTGTGGAACGCGCTCGGCACGTGGGCCGGGCCGGTGGTGACGCTGGCGGGCTTCCTGCTGGTGCGCAACCAGCTGCGCGCCGAGCGGCGCGCGCTCGAGACCCAGACCAGCTGGCAGATGTACGAGACCAGCATCAGCATCCTGACGGTATTCGTCGAGCATCCCGAGATCCGGCCGTATTTCTACGACAACCGCCCCGCGCCTACCGAGGAGCCGCTGCGCAGCCGCGTGCTCGCGACCGCGGAGCTTGTGGCCGACCACATGGAAAGCGTGGTGCTGTCGCAGGATGCGGTCGAGGCGAACACGCGCTCGGTGTGGGTGCGTTACATGCAGGGCATCTACCGCCGCAGCCCGGTGCTGCGCACGTTCCTGGCGC
>CADCUA010000524.1 GCA_902805755.1 uncultured Lysobacter sp. | reverse complement strand
GACTTCGACTGCTCCAGCAACTGGAGGATGCGCATGCGCGGGTGGGTGACCTTCAATCCGGCATTGCGCAGATCTTGCGATTCCATCGGCTCTCTCGTGCTCGGTCGCGGCGTAACGCGTGATGAACGACGCCGCCGCGGCGGCTTCCGTGAAGGTCGGCAGTGTATCATCGGCGTCGTTTCCCCCTGCCGCCTACCGGTGCCACTGCACATGATGCGTAAGCTCCTGCTCGTCGTTCTCGTTGCCTCCGCGACTGCCGGCTGCGGCGTCGTCTACCGCCAGCCGATCTACCAGGGCAACCTCCTCGAGCAGTCCGCTGTCGAGCAGCTGCAGGCGGGTATGGGCAAGCAGCAGGTCATCACCCTGCTCGGCACGCCATCGATCGCCGATCCGTTCGCGACGAACCGCTGGGACTACACGGCCAGCCAGCGCGTCGGCCGCGTGGCCCGCACGCAGACGAAAAACCTCACGCTCTGGTTCGAGGGCGACAGCCTGACGAAGTGGGAAGGCGACTATTTTCCCGAGCAGGACCAGCAGTTGTCCGAATCGTCGCGCAAGCAGTTCGGACCGAACCTTGCGCGCGACAAGAAGAAGCGCGGCGGACGCTGAGTCCCGCGTCATACCACGAGCCGGCGCAATGGCGCCGGCTGACACTTCTGAGTTACCCGGGCCGCGCTGATTTGGCGGCCGCTCGCAAGCGGCGCGCGTCCTTCGGGTCGACCTGAAGCGGCCGCAGCACCTCGACACGGTCACCCGGTGCGAGCGTCGCTTCATGCGCCACGCGCACGCCGAATACGGCGACGGCAACCTCCCTCGGCCACTCCGCCAGTTCCAGTGCGTCAGAGACAGTGCTGCCTTCGGGCAATTCGACTTCGACGCGCTCGAATCCGCGCGGCCAAGCGCGGATCAGCTCGACTCTCACGGCAGGTCGCCATCACGGTCGGCCACGCGCACGAAGTCACTGACCATACGGTCGGCGAGCCCTTGGAAACCCAGCGCCATCGCTGGAGCCAGCAGCTTGAGCTTCGGCTCGAACGTCAGCCGTAGCGAAACCTTGCACGCGGACTCGTCCAGTGCGTGGAATTCCCAGCGCCCGCTCAGGCTGCGGAACGGGCCGTCGACGAAGCGCAGGTCGATGTGGTGGGGCCTGGAGAGAATGTTCTCCGTCACGAACCAGGTCCGCAGCGCGCCCATGCGCAGGTCCAGGCGCGCGACCTTGCGGCTGTCGCTCGCCTCGAGCACGGTCGCGTTCTCGCACCATTCGAACCGCCGCGGATACGCGGCGACATCGTCGACTAGGGCGAACATGCGTGCCGCGGAATGCCCTACGAGGGCGGAACGATGGATATCGGGCATGGGGAAGGCGCCGGGTACGACTGGTTCACGCACGACCCCGCAATCGGGGACAATGCCGGGATGGCGAAGACTGCGAACAGCAAGACCGGAAAGAATAAGGGAAAGGATGGCGGTGGCGGCACGATCGCGCTGAACAAGCGCGCGCGCCACGACTACCACCTCGAAGAGCGCTTCGAAGCCGGCCTCGCGCTGCAGGGCTGGGAGCTCAAATCGATCCGCGCGGGCCGGGCGAACATCACCGAGGCCTACGCGGTCATCCGCAACGGCGAGATCTATCTGTTCGGCGCGCAGATGACACCGCTGATTTCGGCATCGACCCACGTCATCGCCGAGGAGCGACGCACCCGCAAGATGCTCCTGCACCGGCACGAGATCGATAACCTGATCGGTCGCGTGCAGCGCGACGGTTACACCGTTGTACCAACCGCGCTGTACTGGAAGGCGAACAAGGTCAAGATCGAGGTTTCGCTCGCCAAGGGCAAGCAGTCGCATGACAAGCGCGAGGCCAACAAGGAACGCGACTGGGCGCGCGAGAAACAGCGCACGATGCGCATGCACAACAAGAACGCATGATCCGGAGCAACGGTTACGACCGGCCTGTCAGCCCGGTGCGTTCTCACCCGGCAGCGTGAAGTAGAACGTTGCGCCCGCGTCGGGCGCGCCTTCCGCACGGATGCTGCCGCCGTGCCGCTCGACGATGCGCCTCACCGTCGCC
>CADCUA010000523.1 GCA_902805755.1 uncultured Lysobacter sp. | reverse complement strand
TCGAGGTCACGCGCGCGCAGCAGGCAGCGGACATCGACCTGGTCTGGACCAGCGGCGCGCGCTATGACATCGGCCAGACCACGTTCGTGCAGACGCCCAAGCCGGTGGTCAACAACAGCCTGCTCGAGCGCCTGGTGTACTGGGAGCCCGGCAGCTATTACCACCAGGGCAAGCTCGACCGCCTGCGCGAATCGCTTGCGCGGCTGGATTACTTCGCCAGCATCAGCATCGAACCCAAGCCCGACGAGGCGGTGAACCGGCAGGTGCCGGTCGCGGTCACGCTGATTCCCGCCAAGCGCGATGTGTACACCGCCGGTCTGAGCTTCGGCACCGACAGCGGCGCCGGCGTGCGCCTCGGCGCGGAGCGGCGCTACGTGAACATGCGCGGGCACAAGGCGCTCGCGCAAATGGATTTCGCGCAGCGTCGCAGGACGCTGACGCTGCAGTACCGCATCCCGGCGCTCGCCTGGCTGGACGGCTGGTACACGCTCAGCGCGCAGGCCGCCGACGAGCAGACCGATTACATCGACAACCGCCGCGTCGAACTCGTGGCCAGCCGCAGCGGGGAAATCAACCGCTACCTCACCGCGACCGCCTCGCTGCATGCACTGCGCGAGCGCTGGGCGTACGCGGCCGAGGATGATCTCGATGCGGACACGCCGGTGGATTACCGCTTCGCCACGTTCTCGTACGCATCCATCCGCGGCGAATACATCGATGTTGACGACCGCCTGCAGCCACGCAAAGGCCTGGGCGGCACGCTGATGCTGCGCGGCGGCGTCGAAGGCGTGGGCTCGGACGAGAGCTTCGCGCAGATCCACGCAACCGCGCGCTGGTACCGCGGCCTGGGCCCGCAGAGCCGGCTGCTGGTGCGCGGTGAGCTCGGGCATACATTCGTCGACGCCGAAGTCGGCACGCTGCCGCCGAGCCTGCGCTTCCACGCCGGCGGTGACCGCAGCATCCGCGGCTACGCCTGGCGCGAGGTCGGTCCGCGCATCGGCGCCGAAGGCCGGCGCTTCGCGGTCGGCGCGCGCAACGTCACCACCGCGAGCGTGGAGTACGAGCAGTACTTCAGCGACGAATGGGGCGCGGCGGTGTTCGTCGACAGCGGCAGCGCATTCAACGATTCGCCGGAATGGCGCACCGGCGTCGGCGTCGGGCTGCGCTGGCGCTCGCCGGTCGGCCCGGTGCGCGTCGACATCGCGCGCGGGCTGGACAATCCCGACTCGTCGTTCCAGCTGGTGCTGAGCATGGGAGCGGAGCTGTGACGCTGCCCGACGCGAAACCCGTCGATGCGGCTGCGCCGACGCCCGAGGAACGCGAAGCCCGCATCGCCGAACTGCGCGCGCGCCGCCACGCGCGTCGGCGCCGGCTCGCGATTCGCACCAGCCTCGGCGCCGGCCTGCTGACGCTGGCGCTCGCGGCGTTCGCGTGGTGGCTGCTGAGCACGATCGGCGGCCGCGAGTTGCTGCTGGCGCAGATCAAGGCGCGCCTGCCCGACAACGCGACGCTGACCTGGCGCGCCGCGGAAGGCCCCGCGTCGGGGCCGCTGACGATGCACGACGTGCGTTTCACGTTCGACAAGCTCACGTTCGCCGCGCGGCGCGTGACGCTGGACCCGGCGCTCGGCCCGCTGGTCGGTCGCCGGCTGCGGCTGGACGCGCTCGCCATCGAAGGCGCGACGCTGGACCTGCCTGAAAGCGAGGAGCCGTTCGAGCTGCCGCGCTGGCCGGAGGTATTGCCACAGATCGCGCCGCCGCTGTCGTTGCAGGCTGACGACATCCGCGTCGACGGGCTCGTGGTGACGCGCGTCGGTGCGCCGCTGATCGACATCCGTCGCGTGCGCGGCGGGCTGGATGCACAGGCCGGCGCGCTGCACGTCGAGCGGCTGGTGATCGACAGCGACCGCGGCCGCTTCACCGCGCACGGCGATTACGTCCCGCGCGACAACTACCGCACCGACCTCACCGCGACCGCGGCGATTCCGGCGCCGAATGCGCGCACGCCGCTGCATCTGGGCCTGGTCGCGCGCGGCGACCTCGCGCGCATGGACGTCGCCGTCGCCGGCGCAGCGCCGGGCACGGTCAACGCAACGCTCGTGTTGCGTGCGCCACGGAGCGCGCTGGGCGCCGACACCGACAGTGCGCAGTGGCGGCTGCGCATCGACGCCGACGGCATCGATACCGCGTTGCTGGCCGGGGCGGCCGAGCCCGCACCCGCTCCGCTGAGCGTGCACCTGCGCGCCGATGGCACCGGCGGTCGCGCACGGCTGGAAGGCAGCGTGCGCCAGGGCGATTTCGCCGCGACGCTGCTGCCTTCGCGCATTGCGCTGGAAGAACAGATCCTCGAATTCGACCCGCTGTCGCTGCGCATCTTCGACGGCCAGGTGCAGGTGCGTGGCCGTGGCGATTTCGGCGAGACCGGCGATGCACGCATCCGCTATGCGGTGAATGCGCGCGGCCTGCGCTGGGGCGCGCAGGGCGCCGCGCCGGTGACCGCGAACGCCCAGCTCGGCGTTGCCGGTACGCAGCAGGCCTGGGCGGTCGCCGGGCGCGCGCGCATCGATCGCGCCGGCGAACACGCGACGCTGCGGCTGGACGGCCGCGGCCGCGAGCAGCAGCTGGCGATCCGCACGCTGCAGGTCGCGATGCCGACCGGTACGCTGGACGCGAAGGGCGAGATCGCATGGCGGCCGCAGCTGCGCTGGGACCTGAGCGCGCAGCTGGCCGGCTTCGACCCGGGTTATTTCCTGCCCGGCTGGGACGGCGCCGTGCGCGGGCAGCTCGCCAGTCGCGGCCAGGCCCGCACCGGCGGCGGCCAGGACGCGACGTTCTCGGTGCGCGAGCTCGGCGGGCGCCTGCGTGACCGCCCGATCGGTGGCCGCGCGGACCTGACGCAGCGTGGGCAGCAGTACCGCGGCAACCTCGCGCTGTCGCTGGGGCGTGGGCGGCTCGCCGCGGACGGTGCGTTCACCACCACGCCGCAACTGCAGTGGAACGCGAACGCGACGCTCGACGCATTCGACCCCGGCTTCTTCGTCAAGGGCTGGGACGGCGCGGTCGATGCGCGCGTGCAATCGCGTGGACGCGGCGCCTCGACGCGCGGCGGGCTGGTCGCGACGATCGACGTGCCGCGCATCGGCGGTCAGCTGCGCGGCCGGGCACTCGCCGGACGCGCGGCGCTGGCCGTGCAGGGCGCGGCGCGCTCGACGCCGGCCAGTTATCGCGGCGACGTCGACATGCGCATCGGTGAAAGCCTGATCGATGCGCGCGGCACGATTGGTTCGGCGCTCGATGTCGATGTGCGCCTGCAGCCGCTGCAGCTGGCCGACCTGCTGCCGGACGCGACCGGCACGCTGCGTGGCACGCTGCAGCTGACCGGCCCACGCACCGCGCCGAGCATTGAGGCCGACCTTGTCGGCGGCGACCTGCGCTGGGGCGCGTACCGCGCCGACACGCTGCTCGCGCGTGGGCGCCTGCCCTGGCAGGCCCGCGCGACGCCGGGCGAGCTGACGCTGCGGGCCAGCGGCCTGCAGCTGGGCATGCCGCTGACCTCGCTGGCGGTGGACGCGCGTGGCGCGGTCGAGGCGCTGAGCCTGCAGGCGCAGGCGCGCGGCGACGCCGGCGCGCTCGCGTTGCAGGGCCAGGCGAGCAAGCGCGGCGCCACGTGGCAGGGCACGCTCGCGTCGTTGCGGCTGGAGCCTTCGCGTGGCGCGGCGTGGTCGCTGCAGCAGCCCGCGCAGTGGCGCTGGGACGGCCGCAACGGCGCGCTGAGCGCGACCTGCCTGGTCGCAGCCGGCGGCGGTTCGCTGTGCGCGAGCGCCGACTGGCCGCGCCGCGGGCTCGACGTCAACGGTCGCGGCCTGCCGCTGGCGCTGCTGCAGCCGTACCTCGCGGCCAGCACGGACGAACCGCAGGACGAGCGGCCCTGGCTGCTGCGCGGCGAACTCGCACTGGATGCGCAGCTGCGCCCGGCCGGCAATGCTTGGCGTGGGCAGGCGACGATCACCTCCGCGGGCGGCGGGCTGCGCTTCGGCGAACGCTCGCGCGCGGAAATCCTGCGCTACGAGAACCTCGCGCTGCGCGCCACGTTCGACCCACAGCGGCTGAGTGCGGAACTCGGCGCCGGCCTGTTCGGCGACGGGCGCCTCGATGCGCGCGTCGCCACCGGCTGGGACGGCCATGCACCGCTGGCCGGCGAGGTCGCGGTCAACACCGACGAGCTCACCTGGCTGGAGCTGTTCTCGCCCGACATCGTCGACCCGCGCGGGCGCCTGGACGGGCGCATCACGCTGGGCGGCACGCGTGCACAGCCGCGCATTGGCGGACAGGCGCAGCTCGCGGCCTTCACGACCGAGTTGCCGGCGCTTGGCATCGAGCTGCGCGAGGGTTCCGCACGGCTGGTTGCGCAGCCCGACGGCAGCGCGCGCATCGACGGCCGCGTGCGCTCGGGCGATGGGGTGCTCACCGTGGACGGCAGCCTCGCCTGGCGGCCGGGCGCGGCGCCGCTCGTGCTAAACGTGCGCGGCGACAACGTGCTGGTCGCCGACACGCGCGAGCTGATGGCCGTGGTCGATCCCGACGTGCAGATCCGCGTCGCCGCCGGCGTGCCGACCACCGTCACCGGCCGCGTCACCGTGCCGACGGCGCAGATCAACCTGGAACGCCTGGACCAGGGCGCGAAGGTCTCGCCCGACGTCGTCGTGCTTGACCCCGTGGACCCGAAAGCGAAAGTGGACACGCCGGTCGCACTGGACCTGGCCCTGGTCCTCGGCGAGGACGTCGCGCTCAGCGGCTTCGGGCTGACCGGCGGTCTGGATGGACAGCTGCAGGTGCGCAGCGTGCCTGGTGGTGACATGACCGCGCGCGGGCAACTCGAGGTCGACGGCCGCTACACCGCCTACGGCCAGCGGCTGACGATCACGCGCGGGCGCCTGGTGTGGTCGGGCGGGGCGGTCGGCGATCCGGTGCTCGACATCCGCGCCGAGCGCGAGGTCGGCGACATCACCGCCGGCATCGATGTGCGCGGCCGCGCGTCGGCGCCGACCGCGTCGGTGTGGTCCAGCACCGGTGCGTCGCAGTCCGAGGCACTGTCCTACCTCGCGCTCGGCCGCCCGCTGTCCAGCGTGGGCGGCGCCGAAGGCCAGCAGCTCAACGCCGCCGACGCGGCGCTGTCGGCCGGTGGCAGCCTGCTTGCCTCGCAGCTGGGCGCGCGCATCGGCCTGGACGATGCCGGCGTGCTGGAAAGCCGCACGCTCGGCGGCAGCGTGTTCGGCATCGGCAAGTACCTCTCGCCGCGCCTGTACGTCGGCTATGGCGTGTCGCTGCTCGGCACCGGCCAGGTACTGACGCTCAAGTACCTGCTGCGTCGCGGCTTCGCGCTGGAGATCGAATCGAGCTCGGTGGAGAACCGCGCCTCGGTCAACTACCGGCACGAGCGCTGATGGGCTGCGCATGAGCCTGTTCACCCGGCATCCTCAGCCCGGGTGCTCAGATCGCAGCTCCCGCGTAGGAGTCTGCGATGAGCAAGATCCCCGGCAACAACCCGCCGCACGAGGAAGTCGACCATGCGGCCGGCGAGCTGCGGCGCCAGTTCGATCGCCATGAGCAGCCCGGGCAGGGCGCCGACCTCACGCCGCCGAACGCCGGCACCATGAACCCGCGCACCGATCGCTCCGCGCGCATCGAACTCGATCCGCGCAACACGCCGCCGCCGGGCCAGGTCACGGACTAGGCCCGTGACGCTGCGTGTGCACCATCTGAACTGCGGCACGATGTGCCCGTTCGGCGGGCACCTCATGGATGGCGTGACCTCCGGTGTGCTGAGTCCCGCCACGCTCGTGTGCCACTGCCTGCTGATCGAGACGGACAGCGGCCTGGTGCTCGTCGATACCGGCCTGGGGCGCAAGGACGTCGACGAGCCGCACAAGCGCCTGAGCCGGGTGATGCGGGCGATCGTGCGCCCGCGCCTTCGCATCACCGAAACCGCCGACGAGCAGATCCGCGCGCTCGGTTACGCGCCCAGTGACGTGCGGCATATCGTCGTCACCCACCTGGACTTCGACCATGCCGGCGGCATCGAGGATTTTCCGCACGCGAAAGTGCATGTGTATGCCGAGGAGCTCAACGTCGCGAACCACCGTGGCAGCTGGCTCGCGAAACGCCGCTACCGCCC
>CADCUA010000522.1 GCA_902805755.1 uncultured Lysobacter sp. | reverse complement strand
CTCCGGGCGGCGGGACCACCGATTACGCGATCGCGATCTTCCATGCGGCCCTGAAGGGCGAAACCTACGAATGCTTCCTCGGCCCGGAGACCACGCTGCCGATGATCTACATGCCTGACGCGATCCGCGCCACCATCGAGCTGATGGACGCACCCGCCGCGCAGGTCGCGATCCGATCCTCGTACAACGTCGCCGGCGTGTCGTTCAACCCGCGCGAACTGGCCGAAGCGATCACCCGCGCCGTCCCGGACTTCAAGATCGCCTACAAGCCGGACAGCCGCCAGGCGATCGCCGACAGCTGGCCGAAGAGCCTCGACGACAGCCGCGCCAGCGCGGACTGGGGCTGGAAGGCGCGCGTCGGCACCGACGAAATGGTGGCTAGCATGCTGGAAAATATCGACATCGGCGCGACTGCGTAAGCGGGTCCGCCACGCCACGTAATCCCATATAAAAACAAAAAGCAGAAATAGAGAGACAACCCCAGATGGACATGAGTGTTTTTGATCTTTTCAAGATCGGCATCGGCCCGTCGAGCTCACACACCGTGGGCCCGATGGTGGCGGCGCGCCGCTTCCTGCTCGAATGCGGCCCGCTCGACGAGGCAATCGGCGTCGAGGCGCACCTGTACGGTTCGCTCGCGCTGACCGGCGTCGGCCACGCCACCGACAAGGCGGTGATCCTTGGCCTGATGGGGGAGACCCCGCAGGCGATCGACCCCGACACGGTCGAGGACAAGCTGGCCGAGGCCGAGCTCGATGGCGTGCTGCGCCTGCTCGGCACGAAGGAAGTGCCGTTCACCACGCGCACCGGCCTGGTCTGGCACAAGGCGTCGAGCCTGCCCGAGCACCCGAACGGCATGCGCTTCGTGCTGCAGTTAAAGGACGGCAGCGTCATCGAGCGTATTTATTATTCGGTCGGCGGCGGCTTCATTACCGCCGCGGGCGAAGGCCAGCGCGCGCCGGAAGCGGCGGCGGTTGTGGTTCCGTTCCCGTTTTCCACGATGGTTGAATTGCTGGCCCAGGGCCAGGAACACGGCCTCTCCATCCCGCACATGCTGCGCGCGAACGAACTGGCGCGCATGGGCGAAGCGGAACTCGATGCGGGCCTGGACAAGATCTGGCAGGTCATGTGCGAGTGCATCGCCCACGGCCTGGTGACCGAAGGCCAGCTCCCGGGCGGCCTGAACGTCAAGCGCCGCGCCGCCAAGCTGTGGAAGCAGGCCCACTGCGTCGAAGGCAAGCGCGTCAACGAACTGCCGCACGACTCGACCCACCAGGTGACGCTGTACGCGATGGCGGTGAACGAAGAGAACGCCGCCGGCGGCCGCGTGGTCACGGCCCCGACCAACGGTGCGGCCGGCATCATTCCGGCGGTGGTGCGCTACTACGCCGAAGACTGCCGCCCGACGGACGCGACGCGCGGCATCCGCGATTTCCTGCTCACCTCCGCCGCGATCGGCATGCTGTGCAAGAAGAACGCATCGATCTCGGGCGCCGAAGTGGGCTGCCAGGGCGAGGTCGGCGTGGCCTGCGCGATGGCGGCGGCAGGGCTGGTGGCGGCGCTCGGCGGCACCAACGAACAGATCGAGAACGCGGCCGAGATCGGCATCGAGCACCACCTCGGCATGACCTGCGACCCGATCGGCGGCCTGGTGCAGATTCCCTGCATCGAGCGCAACGGCATGGGCGCGATCAAGGCGATCACCGCGGCCTCGCTCGCCCTGAAGGGCGACGGTACCCACTTCGTGAGCCTGGACAACGTCATCGAAACGATGCGCCAGACCGGCGCCGACATGCAGGTGAAGTACAAGGAAACCTCGCTCGGCGGGCTGGCGATCCACGTGGTGACAGTGAACCACGCGGCTTGCTGATCCCCGCGGCGCATCGGCTGTAGCAGGGTGGGCACTCGTGCCCACGCGGTCGTGCTCTTCAACGCCGCACTGCCTTCGACAGCCAGCGTGCGGGCATTAGGGTGTTTTGCGGCCGGAGCACTACCGGCACTACCGACACTGCGCACGAATTGTGACAGCGTGGGCACAAGTGCCCATGCTATACAACCGGCAACCGGCAACCG
>CADCUA010000521.1 GCA_902805755.1 uncultured Lysobacter sp. | reverse complement strand
GCATTCGCCGCTGGCGGAAGAATACCGGCACATGGTCACTTCCATTGGCGACGCGGTGCGCTTCATGGAGACGCTGTCCGGCGAAGAGGTTCACAACCTCAATCGCGTGGATTTCTACACCTCGCATGAGGCGTTGCTGCTGCCGTACGAAGAATCACTCACGCGCCAGGTGCCGCGCCACTGGGGCTGGTTCAACCTCAGCACGCACTATCCGTGGATCGGCATGCGGACCGCGGCGGTAGACGGCGCGCACACGGAGTATTTCCGCGGGATCCGTAACCCCATCGGCATCAAGGTCGGCCCATCGGTCCTGCCCGAGCAGCTACTGCGCCTCATGGATGTATTGAATCCTGAGGACGAGCCCGGGCGGCTTACCTTCATCCACCGCATGGGTGCAGCTCACATTGCGCAGAAGCTGCCGCCTTTGCTGGACGCCGTGCGCCGTGACGGTCGTCGCGTGCTGTGGATCTGCGACCCGATGCATGGCAACACCGAGTCGACGACCAACGGCTACAAGACGCGCAAGTTCATGAACATCGGCAGCGAGCTGGAGCAGGCGTTCGAGATCCATGCGGCGGCCGGTACGAGGCTGGGCGGCGCGCATCTCGAACTCACCGGCGAGGACGTGACCGAATGCCTCGGCGGCGCGCGGGAACTGACCGAAACCGATCTCGAGCGCGCGTACCACACCAGTGTCGATCCACGGCTCAACTATGAGCAGGCGCTGGAAGTGGCCATGCTCATCGTGCGCAAGCAGTCGCAGATCGCCGCGCCGGTCTGAACCGGCGGCGGGTATATAAGGCGCTTACGGCAACGCGAGCGTCGGCAGATAGCTTGGCGGTCTACGCGCCTGCATCAGCTGTTCGAACGCGTAACCCAGGCCGAGCAGCCTGCTCTCGCTCCACTTCGGCCCCATGAACGTGATGCCGAGCGGCAGGCCATGCGCGTGCCCCATCGGCACCGTCAGGCTCGGATAGCCGGCGACCGCCGCGGCGCCGTAGCCCGCGCCGGTGAAATGGTCGCCGTTGACGAGGTCGATCGGCCAGGCCGCGCTCGTGGTCGGTGCCACCAGCGCCACGAGCTTGTGGCGCGCAAGAGGCGCATCAATCCCCTGGGGTCCCGCAAGCCGCGCGGCGTCGCGTACTGCCGCTCGGTACGCCGTGTTTTCGAGCGTGCCGAGCGTTGCTGTCTGCTCCAGCAACTCCTGTCCGAAGTACGGCATGGTCTGCGCCGCGTGAGCTCGATTGAATTCGACCAGCTGCGCGATCGTCTCGACCGGCGTGTCGGCATCGCGCAGGTAGCGCTCGACGCCGTCCTTGAACTCGTACTTGAGCACGGTGAACTCCGCCGCATTCCAGTTGCCGGCCGTCGCGATCTCGACATCCACCAGCTCGGCGCCGGCCTCACGCATTCGTGCGAGCGAACTTTCAAATGCAGCCTGGACGTCCGGCTGCTGCTCCAGACCTGATTTGCGCAGTACGCCGATGCGCGCGCCGCGCAGGGCCTGGCGATCCAGCGCTGCGGTGTAACCCGCCTTGCGGTGCCGGCGAGCGATCATGGCGGCAGCGTCCCCCGCATCGTCCGCCGAAGCCAGCACGCCGAGCAGGACTGCGGCATCCGCAACAGTGCGCGCCATCGGCCCGGCCGTGTCCTGCGAACTGGAGATCGGAATGATGCCGCTGCGGGCGACCAGGCCGACGGTCGGCTTGAGGCCAACGAGGCCATTCACAGCCGCCGGGCACAGAATGCTGCCATCGGTTTCCGTGCCGACCGCCACGGCGGCTAGGCTCGCTGCGATCGCCGCGCCGCTGCCGCTGCTCGAACCGCAGGGGCTTCGGTCGAGGACATAGGGATTGCGCGTCTGGCCGCCTCGTGTGCTCCAGCCCGAACTCGAGCGCGTCGAGCGGAAATTCGCCCACTCGCTCAGGTTGGTCTTGCCCAGAATTACCGCGCCCGCATCGCGCAGCGCGCGCACCAGCGGGGCGTCCTGCTTTGGTCGGTGATTCGCGAGCACGAGCGCACCCGCCGAGTTCACCATTGGCACTGCGTCGATGTTGTCTTTCAGCAGCACCGGGATGCCGT
>CADCUA010000520.1 GCA_902805755.1 uncultured Lysobacter sp. | reverse complement strand
CGCCGAGTTCTACTTCAGCCCCACCTGGAGCGTAGCCACGGAAGTCGAAGTGGCCGAAGGCGGTGAAGCTTATCTCGCAGCTTTGCACTACAACTTCTGAGCAACCCGCATGTCGTCCACGAGTGCACGCCTGCGCCCGCATCCAGAAGCTAGACCCATGACGAGCCCGATGATGCACGCCGCAAGCCCGTCCGGACTCGGCCCGCCGATCACCGATGCGGAGTTCACTTCGCTTCGTGATTGGTTGTATGCGAATGCCGGTATCCATTTGACGCCTGCAAAGCGCCCGCTTGTGACCAGCCGGCTTGCGAAGCGGCTGCGCGATCTCGAACTGGGCACCTTCACCCAGTATGTGAAGCTCCTTTCCGCCGGCGGAGAGGAGCGGCAGGTCGCGCTCGATCTGTTGACGACGAACGAAACCTATTTCTTCCGCGAGCCGGCGCACTTCGAATTCCTCAAGCGCCTGCTGCCGCAACTGCCTTCGCATCCGGCGGTGCGCATCTGGAGCGCTGCGTGCTCAACGGGCGAGGAGCCCTACAGCATCGCGATGCTGCTGTCGGAAATGCTGCCGAATCGTTCCTGGGACGTGCTCGGCACGGACATCAGCCGCCGCGTGCTCGAAGCCGCACGTACGGGCCACTACAAGCTCGACCGCGCGCGCAACATCTCGCCTGCGCTGCTGTCACGCTATTGCCTGAAGGGTACGGGTTCGCAAGCGGGCACGCTGCTGGTGAACCGGACGCTGCGCGCGCGCGTGCAGTTCGAGCCGGTCAACCTCAATGCGGCGCTGCCGGATTTCGGTACCTTCGATGTGATATTCCTGCGCAACGTGATGATCTATTTCGACGATGCGACCAAGCGCGAGGTCATCGCGCGCATGCTGCCGCTGCTGCGGCCGGGCGGGCATTTCATCATCGGCCATTCGGAGAGCCTCAACGGCATCACCTCCGAATTACGCACCGTGTCGCCGTCGATCTACCGGCGCGCCTGACCGGGCCCGCCACATGGCAGCGCGACCCACCAAGGTGTTTCTGGTCGACGATTCGGCCGTCGTGCGCCAGGTGCTGCATGCGCTGCTCGACAGCGAGCCGGACCTGCAGGTGATCGGTTCGGCCAGCGACCCGATCTTCGCGATGCAGAAGATGGCGAGCGACTGGCCGGACGTGATCGTGCTCGATATCGAAATGCCGCGCATGGACGGGCTGACGTTCCTGCGCAAGCTGATGGCCGAGCGACCGACGCCGGTGGTGATCTGCTCGTCGCTCGCCGGATCCGGCACGCAGACGGCAATGCAGGCGCTGGCGGCCGGCGCGGTGGAGATCATCACCAAGCCGACGATGGGCGTGAAGGGCTTTCTACAGGAATCCGCGGAACAGCTGCGCGCCGCCGTACGAGCCGCCGCGCATTCGCGGCCGCGCGCTTCGAACACGTCCCATGCGGCGGTGCCCGCTGCGCCCACGGCGATGGCGAAGACCACCGAACGCATCATCGCGATCGGGGCTTCGACCGGCGGCACGCAGGCCATCGAACACGTACTCGTGGCATTGCCGCGCGTGTGCCCCGGCATCGTCATCGTCCAGCACATGCCGGCGCAGTTCACCGCTTCACTCGCCCAGCGGCTCAACGCGCTCTGCCGTATCGAGGTGCGCGAAGCATGCGACGGCGACCGTGTGCTGCCGGGCCTGGCATTGATCGCTCCTGGCGGCCGCCATATGCAGCTGTGCCGTAGCGGCGCGTTCTACAAGGTGCAGGTGCTCGACGGCCCGCCCGTCAACCGGCACCGCCCGTCCGTAGACGTCTTGTTCCGCTCGGTTGCACGCTTCGCCGGGCGCAACGCCACCGGCGTCATCCTGACCGGCATGGGCGATGACGGTGCGCGTGGCCTGCGCGAGATGGTCGACGCAGGCGCTGAAACGATTGCGCAGGACGAGGCCACGTGCGTCGTGTTCGGCATGCCCAAGGAAGCGATCCGGCTCGGCGCCGCCCGCTCCGTGCTGCCGCTGGGCAGGATTTCTGCTGCGCTGCAGCATTCCGCCTAATTGCGCAAAGCCGCAAGGCGTGTAGCTCATCCGCTATTCAGGTT
>CADCUA010000519.1 GCA_902805755.1 uncultured Lysobacter sp. | reverse complement strand
ATCAAACCACAAAGCGGCTCGGGCGGCCAACTGCGTGGCGTGCGCGAGCGCGTGTGCATCTGGGTTCAAACAACGCCAATTGGAGGCACATGCGGGCAGCGGTGAGTGCCGGACCAGCCCGTGCCGCGTCAACCACGTCAGCGCGGACCTGTGCGTAGTGCTAGCGACGCGAAGGATCCAAATCGAGGAATCGGGCAATCGCGGTGACGGGTGTACGCGCGCATGGGCACACGAGCGTCTGATGTATGGATCGGACTTGTAACCGTTATGTCGTGTACGGCTTCCGGCGCCACAAAAGAAGAAGGCCCGCTTTCGCGGGCCTCCAGTGTCGCAATTGCGCAAAGCGATTACTGCTTCGCTTCTTCCGAAGCGGCTTCAGCCTTGTCGGCCGTGTTCTGCGCAGCGGCAGCGGCGTTGTTCGCAACGTCCGCGGTCGCCTGTGCAGCGTCAGCGGTCGCTTCCGAAGCGGCGGCCTGGGCAGCGTCGGTCGCCTGGTCAACGTTCTGACCGACTTCGGCAGCGGCTTCGCCGGTGGAAGCGGCGGCAGCGTCGACGCCTTCAGCAGCGGCGTTGCCGGCAGCAGCAGCGGCAGCAGCGGCAGCGTCGCCGGCCTGGTCGGCGGCAGCGCCGGCTTCAGCGGCTTCGCCCTGGGCGGTAGCGGTTTCGTTCGTGCACGCCGACAGCGACAGGACGGCAGCGGCGAGCAGGACACAGAGCTTGGTGTTCATGGGGATTCTCCAGGAGCGATGGTGAAAAGCGGACCACGCGCCGCCGGGTGCGGTTCGCGATCCCGAGAGTCGTGCAGGTCCGTTACAGACTCTTACAAGAAAGCCGCCGGAACACCGGCGGCTTTCCAGTACAGCAGACACAACTCAGCCGATATTACTGGCCGTTGTTGGTCGGAGCGTCGGTCGCGGCAGCGGCTTCTTCAGCCGAGTCCTGCGCCTGCTCAGCCGCGTCAGCGGACTGCTCGGCAGCGTCGGCAGCGTCGTCGGCTTCGACGTTCGAACCGCCGGCAGCGGCGTCAGCCTGCGTGGCAGCTGCGTCGGCAGCGGCGGCAGCGGCGTCAGCAGCAACCTGGGCTTCAGCGGTGCCGGCGTTGGTAGCAGCTTCCTGCGCCTCGCCTGCAGCCTCAGCGGCCTCGGCAGCGGAGTCAGCGGCCTGGTCCTGGTTCGAGCAAGCAGCCAGGGCGAAGCCCAGCGCAAGGGCGAGAAGCGCCTTGTTGATGTTCATGATGCAGTTTCCTCGTCGTGATTTAGGCAACGCGCAATTGCGCGTCGATAACATGATGACAAGCCCAATGGACGTGTCAAGCGGCATAGCGGAAATTTTTTCCAACTACGATTTTTTAACGCTCAAAGCAACTCGATGGCAATGGCTGTTGCTTCGCCACCGCCGATGCACAAGGACGCGACGCCGCGCTTGGCGCCACGCTGCTGAAGTGCATGCACAAGTGTCACCACAAGACGCGATCCACTCGCGCCAATAGGGTGTCCCAGCGCGGTTGCGCCGCCATGAACGTTGATTTTGTCATGCGGAATACCGAGGTCCTTCATCGGTGCCATTGCGACACACGCGAACGCCTCGTTGATCTCGAACAGGTCGACGTCATCGACCGTCCAGCCCGCCTTGCGGAGCACGTTTTCCGTCGCCTTGACCGGTGCCGTCGTGAACAGCTCGGGAGCGTGCGAATGGCGCGATTGCGCAACAATGCGCGCGATCGGCTTGATGCCGCGCTCGGCCGCGGCCTCGGCGCTCATCAGTACGACCGCTGCCGCACCGTCGGAAATCTTCGACGACGTGGCTGCCGTGAGCAGGCCTTCCTTGCCGAACGCGGCGCGCAGGCCCGAGATCTTGCTTGCATCGATCTTCGCGGGTTCTTCATCCGCATCGACGACGACATCGCCCTTGCGGCCCTTCACCGTGACCGGAACGATCTCCTCGCGGAAAAAGCCGCTTTCCTGCGCGTGCTTGGCGCGGCGCACGCTCTCGGTGGCGTACGCATCGAGATCCTCGCGCGTGTAGCCGTACGTGCTGCAGGTGGCGTCGCCGAAGATGCCCATCGCCTTGCCGTCGTACGGGTTCGTCAGGCCGTCATGCGCCATGTGGTCGATGAGTTCGGCCGCGCCGTAGCGGATACCGGTGCGCGAGTTGTTGATGAGATGCGGCGCGTTCGTCATCGATTCCATGCCGCCCGCAACAACCACGCCGGCCGAGCCCGCCTTGATCATGTCGTGGGCGAAGACGATCGACATCATTCCGGAGCCGCACACCTTGTTGATCGTGGTGCAGCCGGTCGAATTCGAAAGGCCCGCAGCGAGCGCGGCCTGACGGGCGGGCGCCTGGCCGACACCGGCCGACAGCACGCAACCCATGATCACTTCGTCCACCTGGTCGGCTGCGAGGCCGGCCTGCGCAAGTGCGCCCGAAATCGCCGCGGCGCCGAGCGTCGGGGTCGGCACGCCGGTGAACTGGCCCAGGAAAGAACCGATGGCAGTGCGCTTGGCACCGACGATGACGACATCGCTCATGGCGAACTCCAGAAGAGGCGGGCCGGCCAGTGCCGGTACGACCCGATTATGCGGCGCTGCAGCACGGCCGGCAAACGGGCGTTGGGTGCAGCGGAAACGCAGAATGCAGGCGATTACAGCGCGAAAGGCAGGGCACTACTACTGCGCGTGAGGACAGTGTGTATTTACCGCTGACGCGCGACATTCCATTCCGCCATAAAACGCAAACGGGCGAGCCTTCCGGCCCGCCCGTCAGCATCAGCACAGTGGGTACTCAGGCGTTGCCGGCAAACAGCTCGCGGCCGATCAGCATGCGACGGATCTCGTTCGTGCCCGCACCGATCGCATAGAGCTTCGCATCGCGCAGGATGCGGCCGGTCGGGTATTCGTTGATATAGCCATTGCCGCCCAGCGACTGGATCGCCTCCAGCGCCACCTGCACCGCGGCTTCCGATGCGTGCAGCAGGCACGATGCCGCATCGATGCGCGAACGGTGGCCGGCGTCATAGTCGCGCGCAACCTGGTAGGCGAACGCGCGGCTGGACTGCAGCGCGGTGTACATGTCGGCGATCTTCGCCTGCATGATGCCGAACGTACCGATCGCCGCGTCGAACTGCTTGCGCTCGCGAACGTAGGGCAGGGCGTTGTCCATCGCGGCCTGCATGAGGCCGATCGGGCCGCCGGTCAGCACCAGGCGTTCGGTGTTGAGGCCGCTCATCAGCACCTTGACGCCGTTGTTGACCTCGCCCAGCACGTTCTCCTGCGGGATCTCGCAGTTCTCGAACACCAGCTCGCAGGTGTTCGAGCCGCGCATGCCCAGCTTGTCCAGCTTCTGCGCGGTGGAAAAACCCTTCATGCCCTTCTCGACGAGGAAGGCAGTCATCGACTTGCTGCCCGCTTCCTTGCCCGCGGTGCGCATGTAGACGATCAGCACGTCGGCTTCGGGGCCGTTCGTGATCCACATCTTGTTGCCGTTCGCGACCCACACGCCATCGCGCAGTTCCGCGCGGCAGGCCATCGAGCCGACCACGTCCGAGCCCGCGCCCGGCTCGCTCATCGCGAGCGCGCCCTTGTACTCGCCGGTGCACAGCTTCGGCAGGTACTTCTGGCGCTGCGCTTCGTTGCCGTTCGCGTAGAGGTTGTTGACGCACAGGTTCGAGTGCGCGCCGTAGCTCAGGCCGATCGAACCCGATGCGCGCGAGATCTCTTCCATCGCGACGAGATGCGCGAGGTAACCCATCTCGCTGCCGCCGTATTCGCCCGGAATCGTCAGGCCCAGCAGGCCCATCTCGCCCAGCTTCGGCCACAGCTCCTGCGGGAATGCATTCTCGTGGTCCACGCGCTCGGCGATCGGCGCGATTTCCGCGTCGGCAAAACGGCGCACGGCCTCGCGCAGCGCATCGATGTCTTCACCCAGCGGGAACGGACGCATCGCAACTCCTGTGTTCTTCGATCAAACGGTTCGAAAGACTGAAATGACGACGGGGCGCTAGGCCCCGTCGCTACAACGCAACAATCGCGGATCAGTGGCCGCCGCGAATGCGACCCTGGAAGCGCGGCACCGAACGGCCCAGCGGCAGCTTCAGCTTGCCGATCGCGCTGATGCGCTCTTCGGCGAGGCGGTCGGCCGCGCGGTAGGTCGGGATGCCGTCGCGTTCGCTGATTTCGAAGATGCGGCCGACGTTGTGGTAGATCGTGCGCATCATGCGCATGGCGCGCTCACGGTTGTAGCCGTCGAGTTCCAGCGCCACGTTCATCACGCCGCCCGCGTTCACCGCGTAATCCGGCGCGTACAGGATGCCGCGCTTGGCCACTTCGTCGCCGATCGCGTTGTTCGCCAGCTGGTTGTTCGCCGCGCCGCAGATGATCTTCGCCTTCAGGCGCGGAAGCGTCTGGTCGTTGACGGTGCCGCCCAGCGCGCACGGCGAGTAGATGTCGGCCGGCACGTCGTAGATCTCGTCCAGGCCCACGGCCTCGGCGCCGTACTCGCTCACGGCCTTGTCGACCAGGCCCTTGTTGATGTCGGTGACGAAGATCTTCGCGCCGCGCTCCTTGAGCAGCTTCACGAACTCCATGCCCACGTGGCCCAGGCCCTGCACCGAGTAGGAATACTTGCCGACTTCCTCATCGCCGAAGCGCTTGTTGAGCGAGGCCATCAGGCCCTGCAGCGTGCCGTACGCGGTGAACGGCGACGGGTCGCCCGAACCGCCGTGGACCTGGTGCACGCCGGTGACGTACTCGGTCTCGCGGTAGACGTATTCCATGTCGTTGACGTCGATGCCGACGTCCTCGGCGGTGATGTAGCGCCCGCCGAGTGACTCGACGAACTGGCCGAACGCGCGGAACAGCGCCTCGGACTTGTCGGTCGCCGGGTCGCCGATGATCACGGCCTTGCCGCCGCCGATGTTCAGGCCCGCGACCGCGTTCTTGTACGTCATGCCGCGCGACAGGCGCAGCACGTCGTTGAGCGCGTCGGCCTCGGTCTTGTACGGCCACATGCGCGTGCCACCCAGCGCGGGACCCAGCACCGTGTTGTGGATCGCGATGATGGCCTTCAGGCCGGCGTCCTTGTTATGGCAGAACACGACCTGCTCGTGGCCGAAGGTGTCGAGGGTTTCGAAAATCATCGCGTGCTCCGTCGGCAGGGCGATCGCGCGGGCGCGCCACACCGGCTGTGTGTTGATTAAGTCGTTGAATCGAAATGGATTCGCCTCTGCCCCGAAGCCCGAAGGGTCCACGGCAGGCGCGGTAGTCTAATGCAAACGATTGCAGGCGCCGTGAGAGCGGCGTGCGTGCGGCCCGGCGGTGTCCCCGCCGTCGAGCTGCGCGCCGGATGTGTCGGCCGTCTCTTTTCCGTGTTTCACCGGTGCCGTTCTGCATCCGCCCTGTGCACGGCGCCGTAATGGATGGCCGACGGGTACTGCTGCCCGCGCTGCGCCCGCGCAGCCTCTGCATCGTTGGGGATACTCAGATGAAGCTTGTTCGATTCGCGCCCTGTCTGCTGGCGTGCGCGATGGTGTCCGCGGCTGTCGCCGCGCCGGCCGATGCGCCGTTGCAGTCACGCGACAGCGATGCGCAGGGATCGGGCGCAGTGGCTCGTGCGCCGGACGCGGTGCCCGCCCAACCGACGCGTGCCGCCGCGCCGCGTGCTTCCATCCGGTCGCGGTCGGCCGAGAACGCGGCCAGCACGCGACCGCAGCGCACCGAGCGCCCGTCCGCCAGCGCAGCGGTCCGCGGACGGCTGACGCTCGCCGCCGGACCACGCCAGGAAGTCATCCCCGGCGAGGTCGCGCAGTCGGTCATCTATTTCCTGCCCAGGGGCGGCAGCGCGAAGCCCGCGCCCGCGCAGTTCACCGTGCGCACCCACAGCAAGGGCTTCGAGCCGAACCTGCTCGTCGTGCCGTCGGGCAGCACGGTCGGCTTCGCGAACCGCGACACGATCATGCACAACGTGTTCTCGGTGACGTCGGGCTCCGCGTTCGACCTGGGCACGTATGCGGCCGGGCAGACGCGCTCGCAGCGCTTCCAGAAGCCCGGGCTCGTGGTGGTCAACTGCAACGTGCACCGCGGCATGCGCGCGAACGTGCTGGTGATGGATACGCCGCACTACACGCGCCCGCAGGCCGATGGCAGCTTCAACCTCGAACTGCCCGCCGGGCCGGGCACGCTGGTGATCTGGCATCCGCGC
>CADCUA010000518.1 GCA_902805755.1 uncultured Lysobacter sp. | reverse complement strand
GGCGACAGCTATGGCGACCCGTTCGTACGCAACGTGTGCTTTACGCCGGACACGATCGTCGATGCGAACGGAAACAACCGACTGGATGAGGGCGAGTTCACCCCCGGCGCGGCTCCGACCGAACCCTGCCTGACAAACTCGCCGGACTACCTCCGCACCATCACCGCCGATGGCCTGCCGTTCTTCGAGAACTTCTACGCCGGCGGCGTGCGCTCGGTCCGCGGCTTCCGCGACAACACGCTAGGCCCGCGCGACGCGGCGGTGGAAGGTGGGTTCCGCCAGGCAATCGGTGGCTCGCTGAAGACGGTCGGCTCGCTCGAAATGTATTTCCCCACGCTGCTCGACACGCCGGCTGCACGCGTCTCTGCATTCGTGGATGTCGGCAACGTGTTCCAGGATGTCGAAAGCTTCGATACAAGCGAGCTGCGCGCCTCTGCCGGTGTCGCGTTGATGTGGCGTTCGCCGATGGGACCGATCTCGATCAGTTACGCGCTGCCCGTGCGCAAGGGTGACGATGACGAAATCGAGCGCCTGCAGTTCACGTTCGGCGGACAGTTCTGATCGAGACTGCCGGCTAGGACCGGAATGGAACGCCTCCAGTACAGCACCGGCGAGCTTGCCGGTCGCTTCGGGCTCGGATTGCGCGGCGACGCTGCAATCCAGCTCGATGGCGTGGGCACGCTTGCGCGTGCGACGCCAACGCAGCTCGCGTTCCTTGCGAACCCGAAGTACCGCAGCCAGTTGGCGCAGGCGACGGCAGGCGCCGTCGTGCTCCGCGAGGCCGACGCGGTCGGCTACACGGGCACGGCACTGATCGCGCGCGACCCTTACGTCGCATTCGCGCGGCTCGCCGCGTTGTTCGAGCCTCGCTCTGAACATGTTGCTGGCGTGCATGCGTCCGCGGACATCGATCCAAGCGCATACGTCGCCGACAGCGCACACGTCGGCGCATTCGTGAGCATCGGTCCGCGCAGTCGCGTCGAAGCGGGCGCGACGATCGGCCCAGGCTGCGTCATTGGCGAGGACTGCACGGTCGGCGAAGGCAGCCAGCTTGTCGCGCGCGTCACGCTGGTCAAGCGTGCGCGTCTCGGGCAACGCGTGCTGGTGCATCCGGGCGTGGTGATCGGCGCTGACGGATTCGGTATCGCGATGGATGCGGGGCACTGGTTGAAGGTCCCGCAGCTCGGCGGCGTGGTGATCGGCGACGACTGCGAGATCGGAGCGAACACGACGATAGACCGCGGCGCGATCGAGGACACCGTGCTCGCCGAGGACGTGCGGCTCGATAACCAGATCCAGATCGGCCACAACGTGGTCATCGGTGCGCACACGGCGATGGCCGGTTGCGCCGCAGTCGCGGGCAGCACCCGCATCGGCTCCTATTGCCTCATTGGCGGCGGCGTCGGCGTCGTCGGCCATGTCGAGATCTGCGACAAGGTCGTCGTGACGGCACGGAGCCTGGTCACCCATTCGATCCGCGAGCCGGGCGAGTACTCTTCCGGCGTGCCACTGATGGACAATCGCAGCTGGCGACGCAACGCCGCGCGGTTCCGCCAGCTCGACCGTCTTGCGCGTCGTGTCGAACAGGGACTGCGCGTGTCCCGCGAAGGCGACGGGCACGAACTGCCGCCGGTCGACAGTGCACACGAACACACCACGCTCTCCGGGGCTGGACAGCACGACCCAGCGCGACGACCGCATGGCGCCGCGGACAAGGACTGATATGAACCTGCAATTCCCGATCGACGTCCCGGCCATCAACCAGCTGCTGCCCCACCGCTACCCGTTCCTGCTGGTGGATCGCGTCACCGCGGTAGAACCGAACAAGCGGATCCTGGCGTACAAGAACGTCAGTGCGAACGAGCCGTTCTTCAACGGCCACTTTCCGGGCCACCCGGTGATGCCGGGCGTGCTGGTGATCGAGGCGCTTGCGCAGGCCGGCGGACTGCTGACGCAGCTGTCGCGCCGCGCGTTGATGGCCGAGGGCGACCCTGCAGGCGACGCGCAATCCGACAAGCTCTACTACCTCGTAAAGGTCGACGGCGCGAAGTTCTCGCGCATGGTCGTGCCCGGCGACAGGCTGGA
>CADCUA010000517.1 GCA_902805755.1 uncultured Lysobacter sp. | reverse complement strand
CTTCACAATCTTCGATCGTTACCGAACGCGCCGCGTCGCCGTGCGACTCGGCAAACGGAACATCGATATACAGGCGCAACACGGCATTACCCGAACCCGGCAGGTACTCGACGCCGAGCAGTTCCAGACCCAGCGATTCGACGGTTGGCGTCAGCAGCCGCGAGACTTCAGCAGATTTATCACTCACAGGACTCAGCTCCTCCGGCAACGGCAAGTCGCATTCAAATGCCGCAAAAACGACAAAGGGCCCAAAGGGCCCCTTGTCCGGTACTGCTGGATTTCGGCGTACCCGCGCGAGCAGAGCGCGGATACCAAGCCCAAATCGATCTCGAACATCCGGAAGCGGGACATTCCTGCAGCTGCATGAAACAGCTGCCGTAGATCGAAGATGGTAGCGGGGGCAGGATTTGAACCTGCGACCTTCGGGTTATGAGCCCGACGAGCTGCCAGACTGCTCCACCCCGCATCAGGCCGACGATGATATCGATCGGCTTCAAACTTCGCAAGCCCGTCTTACGACGATCTTGCAAAAAAGCTCAGCCGGCGAATGCCTGCTGGCACCAGACCATGATCGGATTCCACGCAAGACCCAAGCCCAGCAAGCCAAGCGCGTTGACACCGAACACGACGCGCAGCGGGCGGTTAGGCGATGGCTGCGGCATATCGACCTCCGCCTGGTCGAAGTACATTGCCTTGACCACGCGCAGGTAATAAAACGCGCCAACCACCGCGAACACCACGCCTACGATAGCGAGCCACATCAGCCCGCCATCGATCGCCGCACGCAGTACCGCCAGCTTCGCCCAGAAGCCGAGGAAGGGCGGCAGGCCCGCAAGCGACGCCATCACGCAGAGCACCAGGAACGCGAGCCACGGGCTGCGCGAGCTCAGCCCCTTGAAGTCATCGATCTGATCGGCCTCGAAGCCACGGCTTGAAAGCAGCACGATTGCGCCGAACGCCGCGGTGGTCATGATCGCGTAGCTGATCGCATAGAACATGGCAGCGGCGAAGCCCTGCGACCCACCACCGGCAATACCGATAAACAGAAAGCCCACGTGCGAGATCGTTGAGTACGCGAGCAGGCGCTTGAGGTTCGATTGCACCATCGCGGTCAGATTGCCGATGGCCAGCGACGCAGCGGCGATGCCGGCGATGAGTGGACTCCACTGCTGATCCAGCCCGCCGGCCCCGAGCTCGAGCACGCGATAGACCATGCCGAAGTACGCGAGCTTCGGCGCGGAACCGATGAAGAGGGTGACCGGCGTTGGCGCGCCGTGATAGACGTCAGGCAGCCACATATGAAATGGCGCGCCGCCGAACTTGAACACCATGCCGGCCACCGCGAACACAACGCCGGTGACCAGGAGAGTGCTGGACTGCGTGACAGCGGCGGCCTGACCGATGGTGGCGAGATCCAGAGTGCCGGTGGCGCCATAGATCAGCGACATGCCGTACAGCAGCAGCCCCGAGGCGAGTGAGCCAAGCACGAAATACTTGATCGCGGCTTCCGATGCGAGCGGGCTGTCTCGATCGATCGCCACAAGCGCATAGGAGCACAGCGCAAGCATTTCGAGGCCGACGTACACCATGACAAGGTTTCCGGCCGACACCAGCAGCATCATGCCGGCGACTGCAAACAGCACAAGAAGCGCGAACTCGCCCTTGTACAGCCCACGCGCGCGCAGATACGGCCACGCATAGACCATCGCGAGCGCACTGACGCCACAGATCACGACCTTCAGCACGTCCGCGGCGGTGTCGCGGATAAACATACCGCCGAACACCGTGCCCTGCCCGCCCACGCCGGCCGCGACAAGTCCGGCGACCAGAACGAGCGAGGCCACTGCCAGCACATGCGTGACGATACGACGCCGCTCATCCAGGAACAGGTCGAGCATCAGCAGTGCGAACGCGGCGCCCACGAGCACAAGCTCGGGCAGCAGCGGCAGCAGGTCGGCGGTGGTGGGCACGTTAACCATTTGGGGTCCTTGGATCCTGTGTTCCCGGCAGTCGCAGACTGGACGCCGGGTCCGACGCAGCGGCGCGATCGCGGCCGCCAGCGACGGGACTGCTTACAGCTTGCTC
>CADCUA010000516.1 GCA_902805755.1 uncultured Lysobacter sp. | reverse complement strand
GAGGCGGCATCCGAACCGGCGGACATGTCGAAGTCGCCTGCCGGCAAACCGAAGTGGAAAAGCATCGAGCTGAAGATCTCGGACGACGAGCGCCGCCAGCTTTCGAGGCTGAAAAAACGCGCGGTGTACCTGAGCGGCCCCGTCAAGAAATCCGACCTGCTGCGCGCGGGCATCCACGCGCTTTCGCTCATGGGCGACGACGCGCTGCTCGCTGTTTTGACCGGGGCCAGCGTGACGAACGGACGGGAAAAGAAGGCGAAGAAAAACGAAGATTGAAGACGAGCCCACACACGGATGGCCGCGCTGGCATCGCTCGGGTCGTCGTTTCGCCGTTGATTGCGCCGATGGACGCGCGATGCCGGAATGGCCGGTCGAGCTTCGACCGGTCGCGTTTGCCGATGGCCGTTTCACATCGCGTGTGACACTCGAAGTGTCACAACGTGGGCTCTTCATAAGAACCCGAGGTGTGTCATGGCCTTACCTGCTCGAAGCCTGCTGACTGGCGCGCTCGCGCTTTCTCTGGTCGGGATGACCGCCTGCAGTCAGAGTCCCAATCCCGATCAGGAGGCTGCGACGCCTGCCGCCACTGCGCCAGCGGCGCCCGCAGCTGCGCCTCAGGCCGCGACAGCACCACAGGCCGATCCCCAGATGCAGGCCGTGCTCGACCAGCTGGGCAAGCTCGGCGGTAAGCCCATCGAAACGCTGGAGCCTGCGGAAGCTCGAAAGCAGCCGACGCCAGCCGATGCGGTCAAGGCGCTGATCCAGTCACAAGGCAAGACACCGACGCCGGAGGCCGTGGGCAAGGTTGAGGACCGCACATTTCCCGGCCCGGCAGGCCCGGTGAAAGTGCGTGTGTACACACCCGCGGGCGCAGGCACCGCCGCAGGCGCGCCGCGTCCGGTCGTGCTCTATATCCATGGCGGCGGCTGGGTCATTGCCGACCTCGACACCTACGATGCGAGCCCACGCGCGATCGCGAACGCGGCCGACGCGATCGTCGTCTCGACGCACTATCGCCAAGGCCCCGAGCACAAGTTCCCCGCGGCGCATGACGACACCCTGGCCGCATACAAATGGCTGCTGGCGAACGCGGCATCGCTGGGCGGCGACCCGAAGCGCGTAGCCGTCGTAGGCGAGAGCGCCGGCGGCAATATGGCAGCGAATGTCGCAATTGCCGCGCGTGACCAGAAGCTGCAGGCGCCGGTGCACCAGGTGCTGATCTACCCGGTGGCCGATGCGTCGATGAGCACGCCTTCATACACCGAGAACGCGAACGCGAAGCCGCTCAACAAACCGATGATGGAGTGGTTCGCGCGTCATTACCTGCCCTCGGCCGAGAGCGCCAAGGATCCGCGCATCGCACTTGTCGGCCGCAAGGACCTGGCAGGCCTTGCACCTGCGACCGTGGTGCTGGCGCAGATCGACCCGTTGCGCTCGGAAGGCGAGCAGTACGGGCAGGCGCTGCAGGGTGCGGGCGTGCCGGTGACGATCAAAAACTATGACGGCGTCGCGCACGAGTTCTTCGGTATGGCGCCGGTGGTCGACAAGGCGAAGCAGGCGCAGCAGCTGGTCGGCCAGCAACTGAAGTCCGCATTCCAGGCGGGCGCGGCTCAGCCTGCAACGCCGGCAGCCGGCGCAAGCACGCCAACGCCGCCCGCGACGGCTGGGGGAAGGTGAAACACAGCCATTGACCTGATGACGGCGGAGGCAGTGATCGCTTCACTGTCTCCGTCTGTTCCGGTATGCGTCGACGCCGGGTGCCGTAGTGTTTGGACCGGCTCTGCGCGGCACCGGCGAAGGCAGCCTTTGAAAAGATTCGCGCCCCTTGCAATCGACCGGTGCAGAACTCGCACGGTTACGCTGATCCCTGACGTCGCCCGTTTGCTCAAGCCCGACGTTTCGCTCGCTCACAACGGGTGTGCGTGCCTCGCCTATTCGGCGCGATGCTCGATCGACGTCCGCCCTGCCGCCAGCGCTGCCCCAAGCGCGGTCACCGTGTCCTGGGTCAGCACTGCATGGACCTCTCCGGCAAGGTGGCTCGCCACCATCTTCGCCTCGTCAAGATCGGACGCGACGATCGGCACCGCCTGATAGGCCGCTTCGCCCGGCAGACAGGTCAGCGCGACGAATGCGTGCAGGTCTTTCGTTTCCGATTCATCTGACATGGGAATGAGCCGCCTGTGCGTCTAGCTGAAATATTCAGCAAGCGAACGACCTGATCAAGCGCGGCAGTTGGACCGGTTAATCAGGCAGCGTGTGTCAAGCGGACGTGCGCGCAATGCGGACTCACTGGTTGAACGCCGTTCCGGCGTACTGCGGCCCTGCCCTATCGCGCTTGCCCTGCGGCCGACAGCGCCTGCATCGCAAGCTCGAACGAGCGCAGGCGCGCCGCGTGATCGTGGATGTTCGCCGTCACGATCAGCTCGTCCGGACGATAGCGTGCAATGAAATCGCGCACCCATGCCGCGACCGTGCCCGGTGATCCCACCGCCGCGCAGGACAACGCTTGGTCGATGCCGGCTTTCTCCAGCGGCGTGCAGTACGTATCGATCGCCTCGCCCGACTCCAGCGGTGGCGGCACCAGGCCCGGCCGACCGCGGCGCAGGTTCGCGAATGCCTGCTGTTGCGTCGTGAACAGGCGGCGCGCTTCGGCGTCGCTGTCGGCGCAGACGATGTTGATTGCGAGCATCACGTGCGGTGTCGCCTGGCGCAGCGATGGCTGGAAACGCTCGCGATACAAGGCCACGGCCTGTTCCAGCGCGGCCGGTGCGAAGTGCGAAGCGAATGCATAACGCAGGCCGAGCTGCGCCGCGAGCTGCGCGCCGAACAGGCTGGAGCCGAGGATCCATGGCTCGACCTCCACGCCCGCACCGGGCACGGCCTGCACGGTCTGGCCGGGTTGCACGGGTTCGAAGTAGCCGAGCAGCTCGACCACGTCCGCGGGGAACTCCTCCGCACCCGCGTAATACCGCCGCAGCGCACGCGTTGCAGCCACGTCCGTGCCCGGCGCACGGCCGAGCCCGAGATCGATGCGGTTCGGGTAAAGCGTTGCAAGCGTGCCGAACTGCTCGGCCACCTGCAGCGGCGCGTGGTTCGGCAGCATCACGCCGCCGGCGCCGACGCGGATCGTCGACGTCGCTCCGGCGATATGGCCGATCAGCACCGCGGTCGCCGCGCTCGCGATGCCGGGCATGTTGTGGTGCTCGGCCAGCCAGTAGCGCTGGTAGCCGAGGCGCTCGGCGTGGCGCGCAAGCTCGCGCATGTTCGCGAACGCCTGCGCGGGATTGCTGCCTTCGGCGACGGGCGCGAGGTCGAGGACGGAGAGTGGAACCATGATCGACACCTAGTCAGACCGTTGCATGAGTACTGCGGCCGGCCGCATTGACGGCCGACCGCATGGCCCCGCGCGCTGATCAGCCCTGTTTTTTCGCGGCGATCCATTGCCCGACGCGACGCTCCAGCAGCGTCAGCGGCATCGCCCCGCCGCCAAGCACGGCGTCGTGGAAGCCGCGGATGTCGAACTTGTTGCCAAGCTCGGCCTCGGCCTTACGGCGCAGTTCCTGGATGCGGATCATGCCGATCTTGTAGCCGGTCGCCTGACCCGGCCAGGTGATGTAGCGGCGCACCTCCGCCTCGACCGCTGGCGTCGGGATCGAGCTGTTGTCGGCCATGTACGCCACGGCCTGCTTCTGGGTCCAGCCCTTCGCATGCAGGCCGGTGTCGACGACGAGCCGGATCGCGCGCCACATCTCCGAGGTCAGGCGGCCGTACTCCGAGTAGGGATCGGTGTAGGTGCCGGGCATCTCGCGTGCAAGCCATTCCGAATACAACGCCCAGCCTTCCGAGTACGCGTTGAAACCGGCCTGCTTGCGGAACTCCGGCACGCCCTGCAGTTCCTGCGCGATCGCGATCTGCATGTGGTGGCCGGGCAGACCCTCGTGGTACGCGATGACCTCCAGCTCGGTCTTCGGCATCGCTTCCATATCGGACAGATGCGCGTAATACACACCCGGGCGCGAGCCGTCCGGCGTGCTCGGGTAGTAATGCTGCGCGGCGCCGGCGACCTCGCGGAACGGCTCGACGCGCTTGACCACCAGGTCGGCCTTGGGCAGCAGGCCGAAGTAGTTCGGCAGTTGCTGCTTGATCGTCGCGATCGCCTTGCTTGCGTCGTCGATGTACGCCTGGCGGCCGACATCGGTGTTCGGGTATTTGAATTGCGCATCGGTACGCATGAACTTGAAGAACGCTTTCAGGTCGCCCTTGAAACCGACCTTGGTCTTCAACGCTTCCATCTCGCCGCGCAGGCGCGCGACCTCCGTCAGACCGATCTGATGGACCTGATCGGGCGTGAGCTCGGTGGTGGTCGATGCGCGCAGGCGCTCGGCGTAATACGCGGCGCCGTCGGGGTGACGCGTGCCGACGCCGGACGGGTTGACCGCCGCGTTCGGCAGGTCTGCCTTGTACCAGGCGATGACGTCCGCGAAGGCGGGCTGCACCGACTCGACCAGTGCCTTGCGCGCGTCGGCCTTCAGCGCCTGCGCGCGTGCCGCATCGATCTTGCCGGCCTTGACCAGCGCGTCGGCCTTGGCCTGCGCATCGGCCCACAGCGCACTGTCCTTGCCCTTGGTGAACGGCGCGCCGGCGATGACCTTGCCGGCCTGCTCGATCACGCCCTCATGCGCGAAACGCGGCGGGCGGATGCCGAGTTCGGCCGAGCGCTTCACCCGCGCCATCAGCTGGCCGAACGCACGCGGCACCTCGCGCAGTCGCGCCACGTACGCGGTGTAGTCGGCTTCGGTCTCGACCTTGTGGAAATTGATCAGGAACGTAGGCAGGAACGCCTGCGCACCGCCCATTTGCTCGAACGGGTAGCTGTGGTCGCTGAAGCGGTCGGCCGCCTGCTCGGCCTGCGCCTGCTGCTCGAACAGATCCCACGACAGCTTCGCTTCGGCGCCGAGTGCGTCGTAGTCGAACGTGGACTTCATTTCCGCAAGCGCAGCCAGCCGCCATGCGAGCTGCTTCGCCGCGCCCTCGCGCGACATGTCGTCGAGCTCGCTGTAACCGTCGCGACGCCCGAGCATCGTCGCCTGCATCGGCGTGGATTGCAGCTGTTCTTCGTATTTGCGCTCGAACCACGCATTGAGCCGTGCATCGGCGGCCGCTGTACCGGCTTGAGCGCTTGCAGTCGCAGGGGCTGCACCGCTGTCGGACCGGGGCGTGCCATGCGAGCAGGCCACGCACAGGGCCAGGGACAGGGCGGACACGATGAGGACGCGATGCATGGTGGGGCACTCCGGTCGGCAACGGGAGCGGCGCTCCCGGAAGCGCAGATCATGCCGCACCCGTTGTGCAGCGGATGCGGCGGCCGGGTAAAGCGATGGATGCGGCAAACGGAGCGAGCGGGCAGGCGCTCATGCGTGATCACCCGCGACCCCCGCACCGGCGGCCCATCAGGAGCTCGGGCTTTGGCATGATCGTGGCTTCCCCCCGTCGACCGGAGTCGCCATGCGTCGTGCCGCCCTGCTCCCGCTGCTGCTGTGCCTTCCGCTCGCGCACGCGGATGAGCCGCTGTCACCCGCGCAGCAGTTCGCACGCGAGGCGATCGTCGTCGATACGCATATCGATGCGCCGTCCAAGCTGCTCGAAGGCTGGCGCGACCTGGGCGTCGACACGCCGGACCGCGAGTTCGACTACCCGCGTGCGCGGCAGGGCGGACTCGATGTCGCGTTCATGTCGATCTACACCTCGCCCGACGAGGATGCGGCCGGCACCGCGCGCCAGAAGGCGCACATGCAGATCGATGCGGTCGAGGCGATGGCGGCGCGGCACCCGGACCGCTTCGCGCTGCTGAAGTCACCTGCCGACGCGCAGCGGCTATCGGAAAACCGCCGCGTGCTGCTCGCGCTCGGCATGGAAAACGGCGCGCCGATCGGCGATGACCTCGCGCAGGTCGCGGCGTTCCATGCACGCGGCGTGCGCTACATCACCCTCGCCCACAGCCACAGCAACCGCATCGCCGACGGTTCCTACTCGCTGGACCGCCCGCATGGCGGGCTCAGCGCGTTCGGCGAGAAAGTGGTCGCGGAAATGAACCGGCTCGGCATCATGGTGGACGTCTCGCATCTGTCCGACGATGCTGTCCGAGACGTGCTGCGGGTGACGAAGGCGCCAGTGATCGCGAGCCATTCGGGCCTGCGCAAGTTC
>CADCUA010000515.1 GCA_902805755.1 uncultured Lysobacter sp. | reverse complement strand
ATCCCGCCTTCGATCCATTCGGCAGTTCCTGTGATCGAAGCGTCTGAAATGATGACGTGGCGTGATCCGCGTCCACGCACGTGGCCATACTCCATCTCCTGACGCACGGGCCTTCCGCGCATGCTTCGCCTGCTCACCCTCATTGTTCTGGTTGCCAGCGTGTTCCAGCCGCTTGATGCGAAGACGCTGCAGTTCGCGGGCCGCACCTGGACGGTGCGCGACGCTGCTTCGGCCGCGCCGGGGCCGAACCGTTGGGCACCCGAGAACGCCTGGGTCGACGACCTCGGCCGCCTGCACCTGCGCATCAACCGCGGCGCGGACGGCATCTGGCGCTGCGCCGAGGTGATGCTCGACACGCCGCTCGGCTTCGGCAGCTACGAGTTCAAGGTCGACGGGCGCATCGACCAGTTCGATCGCAACGTCGTGTTCGGCATGTTCCAGTACCCCAGCGCGTCCACCGGCCCGGACTTCACCCACGAGATCGACATCGAGTTCTCACGCTGGGGCAGCGACACGGGTTTTCCGGGCTACTGGACCGTCTATCCGACCACGACGGCGGTCGCGGAAACCTCGCGTGCCTTTGCCGCCGTGCTGGAAGGCGGCTATTCCACGCACCGCTTCCACCGCGCGCGTGATTCGGTGCGCTTTCAGATGCTGCACGGTCATCAGGACGGCGATGCGCAGCAGGCGCACACGTGGACGTTCGCGCCGAAGGATGCGAAACGGCGCATCTCGCAGGCGACGCAGCCCGTGTACATCAACCTGTGGCTGTTTCGCGGCATGGCGCCGAGCGATGGGGCGGACGTTGAGGTCATCGTGACCGACTTCCGCTTCACGCCTGCGCGCTGAGCGCCCGCCCGCGCCGCCTCTGTGGCGTCGTGCAAGTCGCGCCTCGCCTTAGGTCACGTTGCACCGTCGCCGGTGCGCGGGCGGCGCAGACGGCGTTGGAGCGCGTCGTTCACCCGGTGCAGCAGTCGAGCGGGCGCTCGCCCGCTCAAGAAGCGCACGGCAGGGCGCCGCGATCGCCAGACCGATGGCGCCGCAGCAGCAGCTCGACCACTATGCGGACAGCCGCACCAATGGCGTGGCGACTGCGTTCGCTCGTGGCCCGGCAGGCCCGGTCACATCCGCCGCGCTCGATCGTTACTGAGGCAACACCCGACGGATTGCCGACCATGAACACCCCGCTCCCTGCCTTGAACCCCATCGCGCACGCCGACTTCTACGCGGCCCAGCGCGGTGACCGCAACGCGTTCGAGCGGCTGGTGCTGGCGACGCAGAAGACCGTGGCCAGCATCGCGCTTGCGGTCACGCGCGACGTGCACCTCAGCGAGGACGTCGCGCAGGACACGTATGCCAAGGCGTGGCAGCGGCTGGGCTCGATGAAGCAACCCGAAAGCCTGCTGCCGTGGCTGCGCCACGTCGCCCGCAACGGCGCGATCGATTACGTGCGCCGCCGCCAGCACCAGGAAATCGCCGTCGACAGCGACGACGCCCGCATCGCCGAAGCCGCCGCGCCCGGCCTGCAGCCCGATGCCTGGCTGCATGATCGCCAGCAGTCGCAGCAGCTGACGCGTGCACTGGACGCCGTGCCCGACGACAGCCGCGAAGTGCTGCTGCTGTTCTATCGCGAAGGACAGAGCAGCCGGCACGTCGCGGCCTTGCTGGGCCTGAGCGACGGCGCCGTGCGCAAGCGCCTGCAGCGCGCGCGTGATGCGCTGCAGGCCGAACTGCTGTCGCAGGTGGGCGAGATTGCGCGCCACAGTGCGCCGGGGCTTGCGTTCGCGACGTTTGTCGTCGGCTCGCTGGGGCCGCTGGAAGCTGGCGCGGCCACGACGACCGCAGCGACGGCCACGGCCGGCAAATGGGCGCTGGGCTCGATCGGCGCCGTGCTCGCCGCGCTCGCGGTGGTGCTGGGCGCGGTGCTGCTCGATGTGCGCCTGGCGATGCGCCGCGCACGCAACCCGGCCGAGCGCAGCGAGCTGCTGCGCCACGGCATCGTCTACGCGGCACTGATGGCCAGCTTCGTCGGCATCCTGTTCTGGTCGAAGCACGGCGACTGGTCGCAGGCGCGGCTGCTGGTGGTGGC
>CADCUA010000514.1 GCA_902805755.1 uncultured Lysobacter sp. | reverse complement strand
CGCCGTTCGAGTTGCAGCCGCTGGCTTGAGTGCCGCTTCAGCTGTCCCCAAGTCGAAGTCTCATCCGGCAGGGAAGCAGGCATGCAGAAAAATTCCAGAAGGCGGCGCGTGGTTGTCGCGATTGCAGTGCTGCTGGCCGGCTTGGCCGCGGCCGTCACCGCGCGTCAGCCCGCCGCGCAGGCCGCCAGCGTCGACAGGGGCGCGGCGCAGGCGATCATCGAACACGTGGGAGATCGCCGGCTGGTACTGCTGGGTGAGACGCACGCGACACGCGAAATCCCTGATCTTGTCGAAGCGTTGGTAACGCACTGGGCGGCGCGAGGACCTGTCGTGCTCGCACTGGAAATGCCGCATGACGAGCATGCTGCACTGGGCGCCTTCATGGCGTCCGACGGCGGAGCGACGCCGCAGGCCGCACTGCGGTCGCGCTCGTGGTGGCAGGTTCCGGACGACCAGCACGACGGTCGACGCAGCGAGGACATGCTGGATCTGATCGAGGCCATGCGTCGACTACGTGCGCAGAGCCGCGATGTGGCCTTGTTGGCGTATGACGCGCCCGGCGATCCGGGCGACCGCAACGCCCGCGATCGCGCGATGGCGAGGACCATACGCGCGGCCCATGCGGCGCTGGCGAACGGCCGGCTGGTGATGCTTGCGGGCAATGTGCACGCGATGCTGGAGCGTCCTTCCTATGCACCGGCCGCGATGGCGCAGCCGGCGGGCTCGTGGTTGCGCGACCTGTCGCCGGTATCGGTGCGTATCGATGCAAAGCGGGGCGAATACTGGGGCTGTCCATATGGCGAACCCCGCTGCCGCACGCTGGCTGTCCGCGCCGCGCCGGCTTCTAGTGGCGCGGCACGCGGTGCATACACCTATCACGTCGTCCTGCCGCGCTTCACTCTCGCGCGTCTCGTGGCGCCGGTCGCCGGCGCGACTGCGATAGAGCGGCCCGAGCTTCCCGCGCGGTGGTAGCTGTTGGCACTGTGCACGCCGGTGACCGAAGCGGCGCGCATGGTCGGATTGCGCTCCCGCAGCTTCATCGCAGCCGCAATGATTTCGACCGGCCCGAGCCGTCGGAATCGCCAGCGCTGCAGCGCTTCGTCGACGCGCTGGTGTGTACGCCGCCTTCGTTGTGTCGGGAGCACTCGGCGCTTGCGGGTGGCGCCTGTGCGACGTGTTCCATTCTGCCGCGCTGCAGGCTTTGCGCCGCGTGTTGGAGACAGCACCATCACCAACCAACGTCCAGACATACGGACACACTAATGCCAGTAGCGATGCTGCCAACGCCAACGCCAACGCCAACGCTGGCGTGCCGCACCGCTGGACCTGGTCCGATAGCAAGACTTGCGGCGCATGCGGGCCGCGGATCAAGCATTCGAGCGCGAGCCAGCAGGCCCTGCATCGCCGCTTGAGTTGCGCGTGCGTATGCTGGCCCGCATCGACTTGGAGACGCCCGATGCGACATGTGCCTTTTACTGCCCTGAGCCTGATGCTTGCGTCCTTTGCCTTGCCGGCCGCAGCGGCCGACGCCACGCTGGTCATCACCGCCGAACGCATGCTCGATGTGCGCAGCGGCCGCATGGTCGATCGCCCGCAGCTCGTCGTGCGCGACGGCCGCATCGTCACGCTGGGCCGTGTTGGCGACGCAGCGCCGGCTGATGCGCGGCGCATCGAGCTGCCGGGGATGACGCTGCTGCCGGGCCTGATCGACATGCATGTGCACCTGGACAGCGACCCCAGCTACGGCGGTTACACCGGGCTGCAGTTCAGCGATCGCTTCTGGTCGATGCTCGCCGTGCCGAACGCGCAGAAGACGTTGATGGCCGGCTTCACGACGGTGCGCAACGTCGGCGCCGATGCGTGGAACGATGTCGGCCTGCGGCAGGCGATCGACGAGGGCAAGGTAGTCGGGCCGCGCGTGGTCACGGCCGGGCATTCGTTCGGCGCGACGGGCGGGCACTGCGATTCGACCTATTTCCCGCCTTCAATGGACGAGAAAAGCCCGTTCAATGCCGACAGCCCGGAGCAGGCGCGGCGTTCGGTGCGCACGCTGCGCAAGTACGGCGCGCAGGTGATCAAGATCTGCGCGACCGGCGGCGTGTTCTCGCGCAACACCGAGCCCGGCCAGCAGCAGATGAGCCTGGCGGAAATGAAAGCGGTCGCCGACGACGCGCACATGATGGGGATGACGGTGGCGGCGCATGCGCATGGCGCGGCCGGCATCAAGGATGCGATCCGAGCCGGCATCGACACGATCGAGCACGCCTCGCTGATCGACGAGGAGGGCATCCGCCTTGCGAAGCAGCAGGGCACTTGGCTGTCGATGGACATCTACAACACCGAGTACACGCAGGCCGAGGGCAAGAAGAACGGCGTGCTCGAGGACAACCTGCGCAAGGACCGCGAGATTGCCGAGGTGCAGCGCCAGGGCTTCAAGCGCGCGCACGCAGCCGGCGCGAAGATGGTCTATGGCACCGACGCGGGCGTGTACCCGCACGGGCAGAACGGGCGGCAGTTCGCAGTGATGGTGCGTTACGGCATGACGCCGCTGCAGGCGATCCAGAGCGCTACGCTCAACGCCGCGCAGGCGCTGGCACGTGAGGACGTGGGCACGATCGAGGCGGGGCGCCTGGCCGACCTCATGGCAGTGCCGGGCGACCCGACGCAGGACGTGCGTGTGCTGGAGGACGTGCCGGTGGTGATCAAGGGCGGCGTGGTCGTGAAGGACGCGCGCGCGACGCGCTGAGCTCGGTCTTCGGACGACGGCCCGCGCTGGCCCGCCTGCATGGCGTGGGCAGCACGAGTCGGTAAAGCGCTCGCGGTACCCGGTGGCGCAGTGCCTCACGAATGCTCCTGCATCCCGTGCCTGCTGGCGTTGGCGTCGATCTTTGTAGCGTGATAGTCCGGCCATAAAGGACCGCTGCCGGTAGGCGTACACCATCGGCGCCGCCTCGCTATGTACCGAGCCAGCGCCAGCGGCCTGGCAGGGTAGCGACTCGGTCTCTGCCGCATGCTGCACATCCTGAAACCCGCGCGCCACACGCCGGGCGCGACCCGGATTCGGTGACCGCGGCGCCGGAAACCGAATTCGCGGGCGTCGTATCGTTCCTTCATGGCATTCGATTGGCTCCTTTCCACCGACCGTTCCACCCGGCTGCGCTTGCTGCGCCAGCTCATGGGGCTCGGGAGCTATCTGATGTTCTTGGCGCCGGGATTGCTTGCCGTGGAGTCGGGCTGGACGGCGTTCGGTTATCGCGGGCTGCTCGTACTGTGCGGCGCAGCGGTGCTGGTCAACCTGCTGTTCTTCGTCGTCATCCGGAGTGGCGTCAGCCGGCGCTTCCGCGACCCGTCGCTGCTTGTGCCGCAGATCCTGGTCGCGCAGGCGCTGGCGCTCGTCACCATCCATTACATGGCCAGCGAAGCGCGCAGTGTCATGCTGATGCTGTTCGTCGCGATGTTCTTCTTCGGCCTGTTCGCGCTGAGCACGCGCGAGTTCCTGCGATTGGCTGCGGTCGCGATCGGCAGCTATATCGGCCTGATGGTGTTCGAATTCCGCGACCGACCGCTGGATACGCCCGCATTTCGCCTGGAACTGCTGCGGCTGGTGGCGCTGGTGATGATGACGGTCTGGCTGTCTTTCATCGGCGGCTATTTCGCGAGCCTGCGCACCAAGCTCGCCGAGCGCAAGGACGCGTTGAAGGACGCACTCGTTCGCGTCAAGGAGCTGTCCGAGCGCGATGAGCTCACCGGCGCGCACAACCGCCGCCACCTGCTGCAGGCGCTGGAGCAGGAGGAGGCGCGCGCGGAGCGCTTCAAAACGCCGTTCTGCGTCGCGATCATCGACCTCGATCATTTCAAGCGGTTCAACGACGGTTACGGCCACCACGTCGGCGACGAAATCCTCAAGGGCTTCTGCGATTTCGTGCGCCAGCGTGCACGCGAGCTCGACGTCATCGCCCGGCCCGACAGCGATTACGCGTTCGGCCGCTACGGTGGCGAAGAATTCCTGCTGGTGTTGCCGCACACCGGGATCGAGGGCGCGGCGCAGTGCCTGCAGCGCATCCGCGCCTGCGTCGCCACACACGCGTTCGAAACCGGCGCCGGCCCGTTGACGGTGACGTTCTCGGCCGGCATTGCCCAGCATTGCCCGGGTGAGCCGGTGGCCGGGCTTCTCGGTCGTGCGGACGGTGCGTTGTATGCGGCCAAGAGTGGCGGGCGCAATCGCGTGGTCGCCGTTTGAGCGCAGAGGGTTTGGCGACTACGTCGCTTCAATGAACTGGTGCAACGATGCGCATCTCAGGCGCCGATGCGTCCGGGGCAGGCGCGTCGTTTGGTAACGCGTGCCATGGCATTACGCAGGCAGCGTAAGTGGCCCGGTCGTTGCCGTTCTCAAGCGCGCGGGCTGGACTGCAGCAATCGCAGCTCGGCCTTTTCCTCATCGCTCAGGCCTGACATGCCGCACTCGCTGATGCGCACATGCAGCTCATCCACGCGCTGCTGCCGCGTCAGGCGCTCAAGCTGGGTGACCACGTCAAGAAACTCCTGCCGCCACTTCAGCGCATCGCCGGGAAGCGACTGCGATGCGAGCTTTTGCAAAGCAACGTGGTCGTCGCGGCCTTCGAAATGCTCCACCAGCGCGCCGGTGCCGATATCGGGTCGCTCGATCACTACCTGCAGCAGGTCCAGCAGCAGCGGCACGCCGGGTTGCTGCAGGGCGGCGAAGCGATAGGGCGGCTGCAGTTCCAGCGCGAGCCCGGGCTGTTGCAGCAGCAGCGCGATCGCGCCGCGTACCAGGCTGCGCTTGGGCGCAGGCACGCCCCCGCGCGTGTTGTGCGCACGTTGCGCCGGAACATGGGTCTGCGGCGGCGCGGCGCGCGCGCCTACGCCGGTCAGTTCGGTCAGCCGTTGCTGCATGAGGTCGGCGAACGCACCGTCGGGAATCTGTGCGAGCAGCGGTTTGGCGCGCTCGGCCAGCCGCCCCTTGCCTTCGAGCGTGGCGAGGTTCACGTCCACGCTCAGCGAATCGAAGAAGAACTGCGACAGCGGCGTGGCCGCGCGCAGGAACGCTTCGAATGCCGGGGCGCCGTCGCGGCGCACGACCGAATCCGGATCCTCGCCCTCGGGCAGGAACAGGAAAAACGCCTGCCGTCCGTCCTTCATGCGCGGCAGCACCGACTCCACCGCCTTCCATGCCGCCGCGCGGCCGGCGCGGTCGCCATCGAAACAGAAGTACACGTCCGGCGCGTTGCGGAACAACATCTCCGCATGCTCGGGCGTCGTCGCGGTGCCAAGCGTCGCCACCGCGGTGTCGAAGCCGTGTTCGAACAGCGCGACCACGTCCATGTAACCCTCGACCACGATCAGCCGGCCGATGTGGTTGTGGGCCTGGCGCACCTGCCACAGGCCGTACAGCTCGCGGCCCTTGTGGAACAGCGGGGTCTCGGGCGAGTTGAGGTATTTCGGGCTCGCATCCTTTTCGAGCACGCGTCCGCCGAACGCGATCGCGCGGCCGCGGCGGTCGAAGATCGGAAAGATCACGCGGTCGCGGAACTTGTCGTAGACGCGGCCGGATTCGTTCTTCGAAAACAGGCCGGCGCGCTCGAGCAACTGCAGTCGGCGCGGGTCGGTGCCGAGCGCGTCGCGCAGTGCGGTGAAGCCGTCCGGCGCGTAGCCGATCATGAACTTCTGCCGCGCCTCCGCGCCGATGCCGCGTCGCTCCAGGTAGGCCTGCGCCTTCGCACTGCCGGCGAGCTGCTTCTGGAAGAACTTCGCCGCCGCGTCGACGGCGTTGTATAGGTCCAGGCTTTCGGGGTTCGCGTTGCGCTGGTGCGTATCGCGCGGGACTTCAACGCCGATGCGCTTGGCCAGTTCCTCGATCGCATCGAGAAATTCCAGCCGGTCGTAATTCATCAGGAAGCTGATCGCCGTGCCGTGCGCGCCGCAGCCGAAGCAGTGATAGAACTGCTTGACCGGCGAGACCGTGAAGCTCGGCGAGCGCTCGTCGTGGAACGGGCAGCGCGCGGAATATTCCTTGCCCTGGCGCTTGAGTGGCACGCGCGCGCCGATGATCTCGACCAGATCACTGCGGGCGAGCAAATCATCGATAAAGGCGTCAGGGATGCGAGCCACGGCTTAGAAGTCTCCTGCACAGGCAGGCGGGCTCAGCCTGCGTGCGGCGGCGGGTTGCAGCCTGTCGCGCACGGATGCTCTCGTTGCGCGGTCATCGATGGATGCGTCGGAGATGCGGGCCATGTCGCCTCAGGATGCCACGTGCGGCCGCGTCAGCTATGACCGGGCAGCTCGCCGTCCGCGGCCAGTGCGGTCAGCGCCTCGCCGGTGACGCGCTGCACGGTCCATTCGTCCATGCTGCTCGCACCGAGGCCGCGGTAGAACTTGATTGCCGGGGTGTTCCAGTCCAGCACCGACCACTCGAAACGCCCGCAACCACGCTCGACCGCCAGGCGCGCCAGGCTGGCCATGAGTTGCCGGCCGAGGCCGCGGCCGCGAAAGCGCGGCGAGACATACAAGTCTTCCAGATACAGCCCGCGCCGCCCGAGGAACGTGGAAAAGTTATGGAAGAACAGCGCAAATCCCGCCGCCTCGCCGTCGACTTCCGCCAGCAGCACTTCCGCTGCCGGCATGGCGCCGAACAGGCTGGCTTCCAGTGTTTGCTCGTCGGCCGTGACCCCGTCGGCGAGCTTTTCGTACTCGGCCAGTTCGCGGATGAACGCCAGGACCTGCGGCAGATCCTCGCGTTCGGCAAAACGCAGCGTGATGCTGTCCGGGGCGGCCACGATGCTCAGGGCGAGAGGCGCTTTTTCACCAGCGTCGAGACCTGGCCCATGTCGGCCTGGCCGGCGAGCTTCGGCTTCAGCGCGCCCATGAGCTTGCCCATGTCGGCCGCACCGCTGGCGCCGGTCTCGGCGATCGCGGCGTCGATCGCTGCAAGGATCTCGGCTTCGCCCATCTTCGCCGGCAGGTAGCGTTCGATCACGACGATCTCCGCCTTCTCGACCTCGGCCAGGTCATTGCGGCTCGCGCCCTCGTACTGGCTGACCGAATCGCGGCGCTGCTTGACCATCTTGTCGAGCACGGCCACGACCGCGGTGTCGTCCAGTTCGATGCGCTCGTCGACTTCCCGCTGCTTGATCGCGGCGTTGATCAGGCGGATCACGCCGAGGCTGTGCTTGTCGCCGCCCTTCATCGCGGCCTTCATGTCATCGCTGAGTCGTTGCTTGAGGGTCATGGCTGGAAACCGGAGAGGTGGAGGAGGCGTGGCAGGGTCGGTGCGTTTTGATCGCTAGAGCCGCCGCGTGAGTTGCAGGCAGTCAATGGCTGCACAATCGCCGGAAACACAAAAAGCCGGCGGCGCATGCGCGCGGCCGGCTTGATGAGCGTGCTTGCAGGTCCGGCCGGGGCCGGAAGCGCAGTCGCGCGATCAGTACATGCGCTGGCGCTTGGTCACATCGCGCGAGGTGCGACGTGACTGGCGCTTCACCGCGGCCGCAGCCTTGCGCTTGCGTTCCTGGGTCGGCTTCTCGTAGAACTCGCGCTTGCGGGTCTCGGCGAGGACGCCGGCTTTTTCGCAGGTGCGCTTGAAGCGACGCAGAGCAAACTCAAACGGCTCGTTTTCGCGGACTTTGACGCTGGGCATACGTGATCTCGAATGTGTGGACCGCCCAGGCAAGGCGGGCGAGCCGCGTATGATAGCGGCCCGAGCTTGCGCCATGCAACTCTTGGCCGTTCACGAACTGTGACGCCGCGCCGGACCCGGCACGTTGCACGGTCTGTGGCGGCCCGATCCTCCTTCCAGTGCGAGCCGTTCCATGAAAGTCCTGGGCATCGAAACCAGTTGCGATGAAACCGGCGTGGCGGTGTACGACACGCAGGCCGGGCTGCGCGCGCATGCGGTGTACAGCCAGATCGAACTGCATGCGCAGTACGGCGGCGTGGTGCCGGAACTCGCCAGCCGCGACCACGTGCGCAAGCTGCTGCCGCTGATCCGTCAGACCCTGGCCGAGTCGAACATGACCGTGGCCGAGATCGAGGGCGTCGCCTACACCTCGGGCCCGGGCCTGGTGGGCGCATTGCTGGTCGGCGCGGGCGTTGCGCGCTCGCTGGCCTGGGCGCTGGACGTGCCGGCGATCGGCGTGCACCACATGGAAGGCCACCTGCTCGCACCACTGCTGGACGATGGCCCCGAGGCGCGCGAACGCGGCCGACCGGAGCCGCCGTTTGTCGCACTGCTGGTCTCCGGCGGTCATACGCAGCTCGTTGCGGTCGATGCGATCGGCACCTACCGCCTGCTCGGCGAAACGCTGGATGATGCTGCGGGCGAGGCGTTCGACAAGACCGCCAAGCTCATGGGTTTGCCCTATCCCGGCGGCCCGCAACTGGCAGCGCTTGCCGAGCACGGCCGCCCCGGCGCATTCAAGTTCGCGCGTCCGATGACCGATCGCCCCGGGCTGGATTTCAGCTTCAGCGGACTCAAGACCCAGGTGCTGCTGGCCTGGCAGAACAGTGATCAATCCGATGCCACGCGTGCGGACATCGCGCGCGGCTTCGAGGACGCGGTGGTCGATACGCTCGCGATCAAATGCGAGCGCGCGCTGGAGGCGTCCGGCTGCGACACGCTGATCGTCGCCGGCGGGGTCGGTGCGAACCGTCGCCTGCGCGCGAAGCTCGCCGCGATGGCCGCGCGTCGCGGCGGGCGCGTGAGCTTTCCGCCGATGGCGCTGTGCACGGACAATGGCGCAATGATCGCGTTCGCCGGCGCCTTGCGCCTGCAGGCCGGTCAATACGACGACGCATCCGTTCGCGTGACGCCGCGCTGGGACATGGCGTCGCTGCCAGCGGTGTAAACCCGCAGCCGGGCTGCATGCCTCTGGATCGAACATGGACCGCAGCGCGATGGACACCATCTACATCACCGGCCTCCGGCTCGACGCACTCATCGGCGTGTATGCGTGGGAGCGGCAGGGACGGCAGCCGCTGCGCCTGGACCTCGAGCTTCAACTGCAGGCCGGCGAAGCCTTGTCGGACGGCGCGTCGCAGGCAGCGCTCGATTACGCGCATGTCGTCGCTGAAGTGCGTGCGTTTGCCGACGAGCGCAGCGACGCACTGCTGGAAACGTTTGCCGAGGCATTGTGCGCGCGCTTGTTCGAACGCCTGCCGGCGGCATCGATCACGCTGCGCATCGACAAGCCGCAGGCGGCGCTGCTGCTGGGCTGCGAGCACGTCGGGCTGGTGATCCGGCGTCAGCGGGCGGCCTGAGCGCATGCGCTGGCTGCTGCTGCTCGGCGCCGAGGCGCGTTATGCAGGCACGCTCGAGGCCGCGCATGCGCAGCTTGCCGCACTGGGGCGGCTGCAGGTGCTGACCGAGCCGCGGCAGACGCGTGATACGGATGGCAGCGGGCGCGAATACCGCAACCAGCTCGTGAGTGTCGCGTGCGATGCATCGCGCAGTGCGCTGGTCGAGGCCTGCAAGGCCATTGAGCGCACTGTCGGGCGTGGCGTGCTCGACGGCGTGCCGCTGGATATCGACCTGCTGGCCTGTGCGCCTGCACATTTGTGGCAGCGCGATGCACACGCCGACGCCAAGCGCGAATTCGAAGCGGCGCATGTGCGGTTGCTGCTGCAAGAGGCCGGTCTTGTTCGGGCGCTGTCGGACTGACTTGTGGCGTGCAGCAGGTTTGACTCCAGTAGTGTCCCGACTCGACCGCCTAACCGGGCACCGTGCTGCGCAGCGTGATTGCCGTCCGGATACGGTAGGCACCAACTGACGCCAGTTTCCAGGCAGTTCACGCGCAAAGGTCGCTCCGTCGTGTCCGTCCGGTCGCATGCGCCGGCTTCAGATCGACAGGCTGCGCCCGCCATCGACGTCCAGCACCGTGCCGGTCACGTAGCTTGCTTCCGAGAGCAGGAAACGCACGGCCGAAGCGATGTCCTGCGGCCCGCCCTGCCGCGCGAGCGCGGTGCGACTGACGACCGTATCCAGCGTTTCAGCCTTCACCTCGTTCGTCGACCACAGGATGTTGCCCGGCGCGATCGCGTTGACGCGCACCTGCGGCCCCAGCTCGAGCGCAAGCGCCTTTGTCGCCATCACCAGCGCCGCCTTCGCCATGCAGTAGATGCTGTGGTTGCGCAGCGGGCGCGCGGCGTAGATGTCGGCGATGTTGACGATCGCGCCACCGCTCGCGCGCAGATGCGACGCAGCGGCCTGCGCCAGGAAAAACGGAGCGCGTGCATTGCTCGCGAACAGCTCGTCCCACTGCGCCGGAGTGACTTCACCGAACGGTGTTGCGTAATACGTACTCGCGTTGTTGACGAGCGCATCGAGCCGGCCGAAGCGGCCTACCGTCTGCGCGATCAGCTCCGGCAGCCGGTCGAACTGCGCCAGTTCCGCCTGCAGCGCGACCGCACTGTCGGCGCGGGCCGCATTGAAGCCCGCGACAAGCGCATCGGCTTCCTCGCTGCTGCTGCGGTAGTGCACCGCGATGCGATAGCCGTCGGCGTGCAGCGCCTGCGCAATGGCGGCGCCGATGCGGCGCGCACTGCCGGTGATCAGGGCGACGGGAGCGGGATGGGTCATGGCAGGCACCGTGCAGGGTCAGGCAGGACAGCAACCACGCGCGGTGCATACACGGCCTCGCGCGGGCTGCGGGTATCCTGCAACGCCCCAAGTATCACGCAGAGTGGCCGCATGACGTCATTGCCGACTCCGGGCGCGGATGCGCTCACGCACAGTGCGCGCCTGAGTGAGCTGATCCGCGCGCAGATCAGCCAGAACGACGGCGCAATTGCATTCTCGCGTTTCATGGAGCTCGCGCTGTATGCGCCCGGGCTCGGTTACTACAGCGCCGGCGCCACGAAGTTCGGCGAAGACGGCGATTTCGTCACCGCTCCCGAGCTAGGCCCGGTATTTGCGGCCTGCGTCGCCGAAGCGGTCGCGCCGGTAATGCAGCAGCTTGGCCCGAAGGCGGTGTTCTTCGAACTCGGCGGCGGCACCGGTGCGTTCGCGCAGGTCGTGCTGAAGCGCCTGCTCGAGCTGGACGCACTGCCCGACCGTTACCTCATCCTCGAGCCGAGCGCGCAGCTGCGCGAGCGACAGCGTGAGCGTCTGCGTGAGCGCCTGTCACCGATGCTGTTCGAGCTCGTGCACTGGCTGGACGGCCCGCTCGATCATGACTGGGATGGCGTGCTGTTCGCGAACGAAGTGCTCGATGCATTGCCGACGCCGCGCTTCGCGATCCAGGACGGCGAGGTATACGAAGAGCACGTGGTGTTCGAGGGCGAGGGTTTCACGCGCACGCTGCGCCCGGCGGATGCGTTCCTGAGCCAGGCCGTGCGCCATGTCGAACGACAGCTCGACCATCGCTTCGAGGACGGTTACCGCTCGGAAGTGCTGCCGCAGCTGCCGTACTGGATCCAGGCCGTGTCGGGCGGATTGCAGCGCGGTGCGATGCTGTTCGTCGATTACGGTTATCCGCGCCGCGAGTACTACCTGCCCGAACGCACCGACGGCACGCTGCGCGCGTTCTATCGCCACCGCACGCATAACGATCCGCTGGCCTGGCCGGGGTTGCAGGATGTCACCGCGTCGGTCGACTTCACCGCGCTTGCCGAAGCCGGCGTGGCGGCCGGGTTCGAGCTGGCCGGCTACTGCTCGCAGGCCAGTTTCCTGCTGGGCAATGGCATGGCCGGCGTGCTGTCGCGCATCGAGAAGATCGAGGACGAACTGGAGCGGATGCGGCGGCAGAACGAAGTGAAACAGCTCACCTTGCCGGTGCACATGGGCGAGCGCTTCCAGGCGATGGGCTTTTCCAAGGGCGTGCAGTTCGGCGCGGCGTTCCTCGTCGGCGATATGAGTTTCCGGCTGTAACGACGCATGCATCGGTCAATGCCGCCACGCGTGCTTGCCTGCCTGCTCTTCGCCACGATGGCGCTGGCGGCGTGTTCAACGCATACCGCGCCGCGCAGTGACCGGATGTGCAATGAACTCGCCCGGTTCGCGAACAGCGCAACGCGGCCGCAGGCGCGGCAGGTCATGCTCACCACGCGCTGGCGGCCGTTCGAGAAAGGCTGTGCGCATGGCGGTTATGCGCCGGGTGCGCGCTTGTGTCGCTGGTTGCTTGCGAGCGCATCGACCGAGCGGCCGGAAGCGAACGTGCAGCGGGTCATGTCCTGTTTCGCCGGCGCCGAAGCGTACGCAGGCCAGCCTGCATTGCGGGCCGAATACCTGGCCGGCAAGCTCGTCGCACATGAAGCGTTGGGCGTGCGCGAGAACGTCGACATCGCGGTCGAGTATGAGATCGGCATCGCCGACCGGCCGTCCATGCTGAAGCTGACGATCGCGGAGTCGACGCTTGAGTAGCGGCGTGAGGGTTCCGCGCGTTGGCGGCGTCATCTGCACATCCACCCGTTGCGCGGGCCCGTGGCATAGAGGATCGCCGACGTGCAACACACGCGGAGACTGATGGGCGGAAGCCGGGTGTATACATGCTGACGTTTCCGCTGCGAGCACGGCGGTGCCGCATGCCATGTCGCGCTTTCGTAACACGCTGCGTGCCACGACATCGGGCTGCGGCATGAGCCTGCCACTGCGCACACTCCGACGGCCACGGTTGTGGCTGGGCATCTGGATCACGCTGGTGCTCGCCGTGGTCTGCGCCTCGCTCATGCCCGCTTCGGATCTTCCACCGCCGCCGTTCCGGGGGGTGGACAAGCTCGAGCATCTGCTTGGATACGCTGCGCTGTCCGGCTATGCGGTGATGCTGTTCGCGAACGCCCGTGACCACATGCGCATTGCACTGTTGCTGGTCGCGCTCGGTGTATCGCTCGAGTTCGCGCAGGCGATGCTGACCGCCTCGCGGCAGGCCGATGCGTTGGATGCGATGTTCAATACGCTGGGCGTGGCGATCGGCCTGGCGATCGGGCGAACGCGGCTGGTGCGTGCACTGCAGTGGTTCGACGCACGCCTTGCCGGTCGTGCAGGCGTATCGCCCCGAAAATAGAAGCCGTGCGTGCTGCAATCGATGCGGCGCGTGACTGTTGCAGTTCGATGCGGGCTGCGCGGGATTGCTGCAGGCGGTCAGAACGCTTCGAGTGCGATCGGCCG
>CADCUA010000513.1 GCA_902805755.1 uncultured Lysobacter sp. | reverse complement strand
AATCGTTCCGCAGCACGCATCCGGGCGTGCGCCTGAGCCTGCACAACGTCACCGGCGCCGGCGGCCTGGGCCTTTTGCGCTCGGACGAAGTCGACCTCGCGGTCGGATCCATGCTGGACGTGCCCGCGGACCTGGCGTACTCGCCGGTCTACCGCTTCGAGCCGATGCTGATCACCCCGCCGGACCATCCGCTGGCGCGCAAGGCCGCACTGCGGCTGGAGGATCTTTCACCGTACGGACTGATCCTGCCGCCGCAACGCCTGACCACCTATCGCATGGTCGACCTCGTGTTCCAGAAGAACCGCGTGCCTTATACGGTCGCGCTCGAAGTCGGCGGCTGGGAGGTCATCAAGCAGTACGTGGCAATGGGCCTGGGGATCAGCATCGTCACCGCGATCTGCCTGACCGAGGCCGACCGCGCGCGGCTGTCGGCGCGCTCGCTGGCGGCGTACTTTCCGTCACGCAGTTACGGCGTGGTTGTGCGAAAGGGCAAGTACCTCTCGCCGCACGCACGCGCGTTCTGCGACCTGGTCCAGCCCGACGCGTTTACGCCGTCCGCGGATGGGCACTCCGGACGCTGATGCCCGCTCAGCGGCCGGATGCGCGTTTGCCGTGCGATCGCGCGAAGGTCAGCGCACCGGCCAGGTCGGCCGCCAGGTCCAGATAGCGCAGCGGCGCCACCAGCAGCCCTTTGAGCATCGTGCGTCCGCGTGCCGCCGGCGCCACGGCCCCGAGCACCAGCAGCCACAGCGCGGTCTCGATCACGGCCATCCACGCCAGCCAGGACCACAGCCCCGCAACCAGCAGGCCGATCACCGCGAGCGGCACGGCGACTTTGTCGAGCAGCGAGCACGCAAACGCCCAGCCCACGGGACGGCCGTGCTCGCGCGTGCGCAGGCCGCCGAACGCCTGACGGTAGGGTTCGAGCAGGCGCCGCTGTTCGTGACGTGCACCATGGCTCCACCAATCTGAAGGCGCGGCCGACGGCGGACGCAGCAGCGCACGGAACCGGCTGCCCGTACGCAGCAGCGATGCCGAGTAGCGCGCACGCAAGCGCGGCAGCGCGCCGACGCCCGCCGGCAACTGCGTGCGTGCGAGCGGCCCGGGCAGGTGCACCGTGCGAAAGCCCTCGTTCGCGAGCGCGAAGCCGATGAAAACATCCTCATGGCCGGCCGCGTGCAGATGCGCATCTTCCGCGCGATAACGCTGCAGCAATGCGTCCAGGTAGCGGCGGCGGTAGGCAACGGCGCCATTGGGATGGCAGACGCTGCCGAACGCGCGCATCTGCCCGCGCTGTACGAAGCGCTGATGGACCAGGCCCGAGCATTCGTGGCTGGTGTCCGCGAGCCAGCCGCCAATGCGCTGCCAGACGCCCACGGCCTGCAGCGGATCGCGCCAGGCGTCGCCGCCTAGCCAGCGCCGGACGGCGTCGCTCATCGCCCATCTGCGGCGATCCCGGTCACGCAGTGGCAGCAATGTGCCGCAGACCGCGGCCACGCCGCTGCCCTGGTAGAGCCCGCGAACGCATTGCTCGAGATAGTCGGGCGAGTCGAGCACGACATGCGCATCGACCACCACCATGACGTCGCCCTCCAGCCGCGCCGCCTGCTCGCACAGCGTCGCCATGCGGCCGCCGGGTGCCAGCTGCTCGACCACGTCCAGTGCAAAACCGTTCGCATGGGCGAACTCGCGTGCGAGCACGCGCGTGCCGTCGCGCTCGCCGCTGCAGTCGTCGACCAGCACGATGCGACGCGGCTTCAGCGTCTGCGCGCGCAGCGCAGCCAGGCACAGCACGATCGTCGCCTGGTCGCGGCAGGCGGGAATCACCACATCGACCAGCGCTTGGCGCCAGTCGACCGCAGGCACCGCGACGGTCGGATCACCCGGATGCAGCAGGCCCGCGGCACCGACCAATGTGTCCGGCCCGAGCACGAAACGCGTGGCGCCGCCGAGCGGCGACAGGGCGGCCGGCGGCTTGGCGGGTGATGCAAGTGCGGCGGCGTGACGCGGAGAAACGGCCATTCGGCAGGCGGGTACCGGAAAATCGACGCAAGGCGGCGGCCGCCCGGGCCCGCGGGGACCCCCAACACCACC
>CADCUA010000512.1 GCA_902805755.1 uncultured Lysobacter sp. | reverse complement strand
GCGCAACGCTGCGCCGCGATTGCGAAGCTCATCGCAATGCGGTGGTCGCCATGACTGTCGACCGTGCCAGCGTGAAGTGAACCGCCTTCGATGACAGCACCGTCCGGGGTCTCGGCAACGTCGATGCCCAACGCGCGCAGCCCGGCCGCCATGGTCGCGATGCGGTCCGATTCCTTCACCCGCAGCTCGGCAGCGCCCTGCACCACCGTGCGCCCCTCCGCGCAGGCTGCCGCGACAAACAGTGCCGGAAACTCATCGATCATGTCGGGCACCAGCTCGACAGGCACGTCGATGCCACGCAGCGGCGCGTAGCGGACCCGCAGATCGGCCACCGGCTCGCCGCCCTGCTCGCGCCGGTTGCTCTCTTCGATATCCGCACCCATTGCGCGCAATGCCGCCAGCAGGCCCGTGCGTCGGGGATTCATGCCGACCGACTCGATGCGAAGCTCGGAGCCCGGCGTGATCGCCGCGGCGGTCATGAAGAACGCTGCCGACGAAAAATCGGCCGGCACGTCGACATCGGTCGCGTGCAGACGATGCCCGCCGTCGAGCTGCGCGCGCCCGTGCGAGAACGTGATCGGCCAGCCGAACGCCGCGAGCATGCGTTCGGTGTAATCGCGGGTCGCGTGCGGCTCGATGACGACCGTGGTGCCTTGCGCATACAGGCCGGCCAGCAACACGGCCGACTTCACCTGTGCACTCGCGACGGGCAGCGCGTATTCGATCCCATGCAGCTTTCTTCCACCGGCGATGCGCATTGGCGGCAGGCCCTCCTGCGATTCGATCGCGGCACCCATCGCGAGCAGGGGATCGATGACGCGGCGCATCGGCCGCCGCGAGAGCGATTCATCGCCCACGAGCACGGTATCGAAGCCCTGCCCCGCGAGCACGCCGGACAGCAACCGCATGCCGGTGCCCGCGTTGCCGCAGTCGATCGGCTTCTCCGGCCGCCGTAAGCCATGCAGGCCGACGCCGTGCACGATGCGCTCGCTCGGGCCGGGCGCGTCGATGCGTACGCCCATCTGCTGGAATGCACGCGCGGTTGCACGCGTGTCTTCGCCTTCGAGGAAGCCGGTCACACGCGTGACGCCTTCCGCCAGTGCGCCAAGCATGATCGCGCGATGCGAAATGGACTTGTCCCCGGGCACGCGCACACTGCCGCGCAGCGCTTGCCCGCGGCGCGCGATCCAGTCCTGCCGCTGTACGTTCGTCATGCCAGCACCTCATCCAGCATGGCAAGCAGCCGGCGGTTCTCGTCGCGGGTGCCCACGGTGATGCGCGAATAGTCCGGCAAGCCATAACCGGCCATCGGACGCAGCACCACGCCGCGCGCGAGCAGCGCCGCTTCGACATCCGATGTACGTGGTCCGAACTGCGCGAGCACGAAGTTCGTCTGCGACGGTAGAACACGGATGCCGCGCGCCTGCAGCGCTGCCGACAGGCGCGAACGTTCCTCGGCATTGCGTTCGCAGCTCCAGCGCAGGTGCGCACTGTCTGCGAGTGCCGCCTCGCCAGCGGCCAGCGCGAACGCATTGACGTTGAAACTCTCGCGAATTCGCTCCATCACCGCCACGAGTCCCGGGGCGGCGAGAAGATAGCCCAGTCGCAGACCTGCCAGCGCGTAGGCCTTGCTGAAAGTGCGCGTGATGACGAGATTCGGATACTCGTCCAGCAACGCACGCGCATCCGTCCGGGCATCGGTGTCCGCCATTTCCGCGTACGCCTCGTCCATCACCACGATCACTTCAGCCGGCACTCCGGTCATGAACGTCCGGAGGCGGTCGCGGCCGAACCACGTTCCCGTCGGGTTGTTCGGGTTCGCCAGATACACGAGCCGCGTCGCCGGGGTGATCTCAGCTGCTATCGCATCGAGGTCGTGACCCAGCGGCATTTCATCCGTGGACGGCAGCGCTTCGGCAACCCGCGCCGAGGCGCCGCTCGCACGTGTCGCAAGCGCGAACACGGCGAAACCGTAGCGCGAATAGACCACCTCGTCGCCGGCGCCGGCAAACACCTGCGCCAGTTGCATCAACAGCTCGTGCGATCCATTGCCGAGCATGATTTGATGAGTGCCGACCCCATGCAGCTGCGCAAGCGCG
>CADCUA010000511.1 GCA_902805755.1 uncultured Lysobacter sp. | reverse complement strand
CGCCGACGCCCGTATACGGCGCGGCCGGCCGCGTCGATTCGGCGATCCAGCGCGGTGGCAGCACGCGCGTGCCATCGCGCGTCACGCCCTCATCGAGTGCGAATTGCCCGATGCGCCCGTAATCACGCAGCGTCGCACTGATGCAGCAACCGCCGTGTTCGACGTCGCGCTCGCGCAGCAGCGCCCAGTACGCATCGGACTCCATGCCGAACGGCTGCCAGATGCGCGCGGACAGGTAGTCCGACAATGACTGCCCGGTGGCCGCACGCAGCACCGCGCCGGCGACATGCGTTTCCCCGGTGTTGTAGCTGAAGCGCGTGCCCGGCGGCGCGGCGCGCGACAGGCGCGCCATGTAGCGCAGGAAGCCATCCAGGCCTTCGGTCAGTGTGACCTCGCTCATGCGCGCGACGTCCGATTGCGGATCGCCGTAGTTTTCGTTCCAGGCTACGCCCGAGGACATCTGCAGCAGATGGCGCAGAGAAACGCCGTCGTACGCGCTGCCTTTCAGTGCCGGCAGGTAGCGCGTGACCGGCTCGTCCAGGCTCTTGATATGCCCGTCGCGGATCGCGGCGCCGAACAGCAGCGAGACCACGGATTTCGCGACCGAGAACGAGGTCCACCGCGTCTGCGACGTGTTTCCGTTCGCGTAGCGCTCGAGCACGACGTGTCCGTCCTTGAGCACGAGCAGCCCGCTGACGTTCGTGCGTTCGATGAAGTCGCGCAGCGTGTAGCTCGTTCCACGGACGCTGTAGCGGACGTCATCCAGCGCGCGCGGCGCGGGCGGCAGCGGATAAGGCCGGTCGCTGCGCTGGATCGTGCGCGTCGGCCACATGCGCTCCACGTTCGGATACACGCGCAGCTGTTCTTCGGGACTCAGGAACAGGATGTTCTTGCGGCGCAACTGCTCGAACGCCGCTGCATCGAGCACGGGCGACGCCGGCTGTGTCACCGGGCGTGGCGCGCTGCAGGCGCCAGCACCGAGCAGTGCGGCGATCAGGGCGGGGCGAAACACGAAACGGGTGCGGCTCATGGCGGACTCGGCGCCGATAGGGGTGCGCCAGCAGGGGTGCCTGGACGGCCTGCGAACGCCCCGTGCACCGCGCACAAGCGCGACCGCAAACGTCGGAAAACGATCCCTAAGCTACCGCGGACCCTCTGACGGCTGCGCTCACGCGCCGTGGCTCGGCCTTAATCGAACCTCGACATCGCCTGCGTATGCTGCGCCGATGCCCGCTCACCTCCGATTCCTGATCGCCGCCGCATTGCTTGCGGCCACCGGCGCTGCGCACGGCGCGCGCGTTTCACGCGTGGACGTGCGCGGGCTGGACGAGGCGCTGGCGGAGAACGTGCGCGGCGCGCTGTCGATCAACGATGCGATCGGCGACGAGGTCTCCGAGCGCCGGCTGGCGTATCTCGTGCGTGAAGCCGAGACCGAAACACGCGAGGCGCTGGAGCCGTTCGGCTATTACAACCCGCGCATCCGCGTGAGCAGCAGCGAAGGCGAGGGGCCGATCGCGGTGACGATCGACATCGAGCCCGGCACGCCGGTGCAGGTGCGTCGCGCGCGCGTGGCGATCGAAGGCGCCGGCGGCGAGGACCGTTACCTGCGCGAGGAGCTGGAGGCGTTCGAGCCGCAGCGCGGCGACGCGTTCGACCACGAGGTGTACGAGGCGAGCAAGACGCGCATCACCCGGCGGCTGGCCGAGCGCGGGTACTTCGATGCCGATTTCGCTTCGCGCCGCGTCGAGGTCACGCGCGCGCAGCAGGCGGCGGACATCGATCTGGTCTGGACCAGCGGCGCGCGCTACGACATCGGCCAGACCACGTTCGTGCAGACACCCAAGCCGGTGGTCAACAACAGCCTGCTCGAGCGCCTGGTGTACTGGGAGCCGGGCAGCTATTACCACCAGGGCAAGCTCGACCGCCTGCGCGAATCGCTTGCGCGGCTGGATTACTTCGCCAGCATCAGCATCGAACCCCGGCCCGACGAAGCGGTGAACCGGCAGGTGCCGGTCGCGGTCACGCTGATTCCCGCCAAGCGCGATGTGTACACCGCCGGTCTTAGCTTCGGCACCGACAGCGGCGCCGGCGTGCGCCTCGGCGCGGAGC
>CADCUA010000510.1 GCA_902805755.1 uncultured Lysobacter sp. | reverse complement strand
TACCTTCGGCAAATACGGATTTTTTTCAATGCAGGAATCGCCGCCGCGGTCGAGCCAACCGTGACAGCGTTTTTACCTGCCTGCTTTATGGTGCAGCGCAACACAAACTTCGAGTGGGCAGGCCATGAAATTCGTTTCCAAATTGCTGGGCGACGACAAGGGCACGGCGAGCGCACCGGAAGTGCGGGGCTTGAGAACGCCGATTCGGCCCGGAAACTCGCCGGGCGCCGCCGCGGGGACGGCTACGCACGAGCTGACAGACGAGGACGTTCAGATCGCGACGCACTGCGGCGTGGACCTTGAGTCGGAAGCGTATGCGTCTGCCGGGACATCGAGCCCCGCAGACGAAGCGGACGATGCCGCAGGCGGGCAGGGCGAATTCGTGCACGCGACGTACTCCAGCACCGACGGGCGCCGTGATTACCGCCTGTACGTCCCGATCGGCTATTCCAACAGCGACCGCGCGATGCCGCTCATCGTCATGCTGCATGGCTGTGCGCACACGCCGGAGAATTTCGCAGTCGGTACGCGCATGAACATGCTCGCGGATCAGCATGGGTTCCTGGTCGCTTACCCGCGCCAGACGGTTCACGAGAACCGCGCGAAGTGCTGGAACTGGTACCGCCCGCAGCACCAGCAGGCAGACGCCGGTGAGCCGTCCATCCTGGCAGGCATCACACGGCAGATCGCCACGGAGTTCCGCGTCGATACGCAGCGCATCTTCGTCGCGGGGCTATCCGCAGGCGCGAGCATGGCGGTCATCCTCGGTCGCGCGTATCCCACCCTGTTCCGCGCGATCGGCGTTCACTCCGGTACGCCGTATTCGAGTGCGCACGGCGTGCCGTCGGCGCTCGCGACGCTCAACGGGAAAGGCTTCCATTCGAAAGAGGACGACGCCCGGAACGGAGCGCCCGCGATTCCCATGATCGTTTTCCACGGCGATCGTGACCATGTGGTCGCACCGATCAATGCCGACGCGCTGTTACGCGATGCGATGCGCGAAGATCTCGTCACAAGGACCGAACAGGGCCGTGTGCCGGACGGGCATGCATATACGCGTGAGGTATTTGCCGACGCCTCGGGCCGCGCGCGCCTTGAGCGCTGGACGGTGCATGGCTCGGGACACGCATGGAGCGGTGGAGCGAAGGAAGGGATGTACACCGAGCCGCAGGGCCCGGATGCCTCCACGGAAATGCTGCGCTTTTTCCTTCGTGACGTTGCAGGCGGGAGCGGCGCAAGCGTGTTGCGCTGAGTGCGGCTGACGCGATGGGATCCGGCGGGAGTGCGTCCTGTCGGATGCAATTTCACGGCAGTTCGCGCTGAAACGCACGGGGTACGTTCACTCGCGCTGCGACACGCCGTGCCCGCGCCGCTTATCACGGTGAAGGCAGGTCCTATCGTCGCATCGCGAGCACGCCGTCCAGCGCCAGCTGCGCCCTGAAGCCCGACTTCTCCAATCGCTTCGCAACCTCGCGCGGCACGTCGCGTCCACTGGTGAGCTTGTTCGGACTGCCGGTGTAGTGGAACAGGCGGCCGCCGCGGCGTAGTACACGCGCGAGTTGATCGTAGAACGCCTGCGAATACAGTTCGCCGGCGATGCCAAAACGCGGCGGGTCGTGCAGCAGCGCGTCGACGGACGCATCCGGAATCTGCGTGATTGCCTGCGATACGTCGCCGTGCGTGAGCTGCAGGCGGCCGCCGCTGTCCGCCGCATCGGGATCGGGCGACCATGGGTTGAGCGTGCGCAACCACAGCACATCGGCATTCTTCTCAAAGGACTGGATGCGCGCCGCGCCCGCCTCGAGGCAGCATGCTGCGAAGTACCCGAGTCCGCCGCAGGTGTCGAGCACGACACGGCCGCGCGGCTCCACGAGCGCGACCTTGCGACGCGCATCTTCGAACGGCGACGCCTTCGACGTGGGCAGCATCTTGATGCCATCGATCTCGAACGTCGGCGCGCCCCATTCGGTCGGAACCAGCTTGATCAGCGAGCCCGAAAAGCGTGACGCCGCCGCGAAGTCATCATCGTCCCAGTAGTAGATCGTGCGGTCCTTGAGTGCGGCCGGGTAGGAATAACTCCGGCCCTGCCATTGCCATGCCTCCGCGTGCAG
>CADCUA010000509.1 GCA_902805755.1 uncultured Lysobacter sp. | reverse complement strand
GACGCTGAACCTCGGCACCGGTGCCGACGTTGAGCGCCATCGGCACGAAGCCAAGGCTAGCGACCAAGGCGGTCATCAGCACTGGGCGCAGGCGGGTCACCGCACCTTCGACTACGGCGTCGTGCAGCGGCGTGCCGGTTTCCCGCAGGCGGCGGATGAAGGTGATCATGACCAGGCCGTTGAGCACGGCCACGCCCGACAGCGCGATGAAACCGACCCCGGCCGAGATCGAGAACGGAATGCCGCGCAACAGAAGCGCCAGCACGCCACCCGTAAGCGCCAACGGAACGCCGCTGAAGACGATCGTCGCGTCCTTCGCCGAACCAAAGGCCATGAACAACAGCCCGAAGATCATCACCAGCACGACGGGCACGACGATGCTCAGCCGTTCACTTGCCGAGATCAGCTGCTCGAATGTTCCGCCGTACTCGATCCATGTTTCTTCCGGCAGTTCGATCTCACCGGCGACCTTCGCGCGCAATTCCTCGACGAATGAGCCGAGGTCGCGGCCGCGTACGTTGGCGGTGATCACGATACGCCGCTTGCCGTTCTCGCGGCTGATCTGGTTCGGGCCGAGCTCGACCTTGATGTCCGCAACGGCGCTCAATGGCACCACGCCTGGAACGCCGGCCGCCGACGCTTCGTCCACGCGCCCCGATCCTGCCGGCAATGCGATCGGCAAAGCAGCCAGTGCCCTGGGATCCTGCCGCTCGGTCTCCGGCAGCCGCACCACGATGTCGAATCGGCGATCACCATCGAACAGCTGGCCTGCATGCGCACCGCCCATCGCGGCAGCCACGGTGTCCTGGACATCCGCAACCGCAAGCCCGTAACGCGCGAGTGCCTCACGGTCGGGCGTGATCACCATCAGCGGCAGGCCGGTCGCCTGTTCGAGCTTTACGTCGGCATTGCCAGGGATGCCTGCGGCGATCGTCTCGATCCGGCTGCCCAGTTCCGTGAGCTGCTCCAGGTCGTCACCGAAGACCTTGATCGCCACTTCCGCGCGCACGCCGGCGATGAGCTCGTTCATCCGCATCTGCACGGGCTGGGTGAACTCGTAGTTGTTGCCGGGGATGGCGCGTACTGCTTTCTCCAGCTCCGCGACCAGCTCGGCCGGTGTCTTGCGCGGATTGGGCCAGTCCTTCCGATCCTTGAGGAGGATGAAGGTGTCAGCGACCGAGGGGGGCATCGGGTCGGTCGCGACCTCGGCGGTGCCCAGCTTGCCGACCACCTTGTCGACCTCCGGGAACTGCTTGATACGCGCTTCCAGTTGCGACTGCATTCGGATCGCCTGCGTCAGGCTCGTGCCCGGGATCCGCAACGCGTGCAGCGCGATGTCGCCTTCGTCGAGGTTCGGGATGAACTCGGTACCAAGCCGCGTCGCCAGCAGTCCGCACAACACGACCAGTGCAACGGCAGCGCCGACCACGGCCGTCCGCAGCTCCAGCGCCCTGCGCAACAGCGGCGCATACACACGGTTGGCCGCGCGCATTACGCGGGTCTCTTTCTCCTCCACCCTGCCGGTGACGAATTGCGCGACTGCGGCAGGCACAAAAGTGAGCGAAAGCACCATCGCCGCCGCCAGCGCCATCACGACCGTGATCGCCATCGGATGGAACGTTTTCCCCTCGACGCCGCTCAGAGCAAAGATCGGGAGATATACCGCCGCGATGATGAAGAGGCCGAACAGACTCGGCTTGATGACCTCGGCGCTGGCGGAGGCCGCAAGGTCGAAACGCTCCTCCTGGGTCAGAAGGCGCCCCAACGCGTGCTGGCGCTCTCCGAAGCGTCGCAGGCAGTTCTCGACGATGATCACGGCGCCGTCGACGATCAGGCCGAAGTCCAGCGCGCCCAGGCTCATCAGGTTGGCCGAGACGCGGTTCTGCACCATGCCGGTGATCGTCATCAGCATGGCCACCGGGATCACCGCTGCTGTAATAAGTGCCGCACGGATGTTGCCGAGCAGCAGGAACAGCACCGCGATCACAAGCAGCGCACCTTCGAGCAGGTTCTTCTGCACGGTGGCGATGCTGCGGTCGACCAGACGCGTGCGGTCATAGATCGCGCGTGCACTTACGCCTTCCGGCAGGGTCGCGTCGATTTCTTTCAGCC
>CADCUA010000508.1 GCA_902805755.1 uncultured Lysobacter sp. | reverse complement strand
TCCGCATCGGCGATGCCGTGGTCGCATTGGCATACGAAACCCCATGAAAGAGGTAGGAATGACGCAACGCGGCCACTGCATCCTGTCGCACGGTTTTGAAAGCGGTCCCGACGCGACCAAGGTGACGGCACTGGCCGACGTAGCCGAGCGCCTGGGCTTCAGTTGCGAGCGGCCCGATTACACCGGCTTCGATGCGCGCCGCGACGTAAGCGAGCTGGGCGACGTGTCCGCGCGTTTCGAGCACCTGCTTGCGTTGACGCGTTCGGCGGCCGCGCGTGGTCCCGTGGTGCTGGCGGGCTCCAGCCTCGGCGCGTACATCAGCGCGCGCGTGTCCTTGCAGGCGCCGGTCGTCGGGCTGTTCCTGATGGCGCCGCCGACGCGCATGGGCACCGCTGCACCGCTCGATGCGGCCGATGTACCGGTGTCCATCATCCACGGCTGGGATGACGAGTTGATTCCCGCCGCCCATGTCGTCGACTGGGCGCACCCGCGCCGCGCGCGCCTGCTGCTGGTCAACGACGGCCACCGCCTTTCCGCCCACGTGCAGGCCAGCGCCGATGCGTTCGGCGCACTGCTTTCGGAACTCTGACCCATGAAATTTTTCGCCAGCTGCGGCAAAGGCCTCGAGTACCTGCTCGCGGACGAACTGCTCGCGTTCGGATGCGCGCGGGCCACCGCGACCGTGTCGGGTGTGAACGTCGAAGGCGAGCTGCTCGATGCGCAGCGCGCGGTGCTGTGGTCGCGGCTCGCCAGCCGCGTGCTGTGGCCGATCGACGAGTTCGATTGCCCTGACGAGACGGCGCTTTACGCCGGCGTCGCGGCACTGCCATGGCCCGAACACCTGGCCGAGGGCGACACGGTTGCGGTGGATGCCCATGTATCCGGCCAGGCCGTGACGCACGAGCGTTACGCCGCGCAACGCGTGAAGGACGCGGTCGTCGACGTGATGCGCGCGCAGACCGGCGCGCGGCCGGATGTCGACATCGATGCGCCGGACCTGCGACTGAACCTGGTGCTGCGCAAGGGCCGCGCGATCGTGTCCATCGACCTGGGCGGCGGACCGATGCACCGCCGCGGCTGGCGGCAGATGCAGGGCGAAGCGCCGCTCAAGGAAAACCTCGCCGCCGCGGTGTTGCTGCGCGGGCGCTGGCCGCAGGTGTATGCGCAGGGTGGTGCGCTGCTGGACCCGATGTGCGGCAGCGGCACGCTGCTGATCGAAGGCGCGTTGATGGCGGCCGACGTTGCGCCCGGCCTGTTGCGCCATGAATCGCGCCGCCCGACGGGCTGGCTCGGATTCGACCGCGAGGCATGGCGATCACTGCTGGACGAGGCACGCAGCCGTGAAGCTGCGGGGCGTGACGCGCTGCGGCCGGTGTTCGTCGGTCGCGATATCGACCCGCACGCGATCCGCGCGGCGCGCGAGAACGAAGTGCTTGCCGGCCTGGCCGGTGTCATCGACTGGCGGGTCGCGGACGTGCGCTCGCTGGACAGCAGCGTTGTTGTGCACGCAGCCGTCGATGTGGATTCGACAGGCACCGATGGGGCCCGGAGTGCGGGTGCATCGCACGCGCCCGCTGCGGCAACAGGCGCTGGCATCGCTGCTACATCGCGCACCGACAGCCCGTGGGCGAAAGCAAGCGCGAAGATCGCGCCGGGTGGTAATGCGATTGAAGACGCCGCACCCCTCGAGGCGCTGGAGTCAGCCGAGCCGGTGCCATCGGATGCCGGCTCGATCGATCAGTCGCCGCAGGCCTCGGCTCCTGCCCCCGGCCTTGTCGTCTGCAATCCACCCTACGACGCGCGCCTGGCCGCCGATCCGGCGCTGTACCGCGCGCTGGGCGATGCGCTCAAGCGTGCGGTGCCGCAGTGGCGCGCGAGCCTGCTCTGCGGCAGCGCGGACCTCGCGTATGCCACCGGCCTGCGCGCGCCGAAGAAGTACCAGATGTTCAACGGCGCGATCGAGTGCACGCTGATCGTGCCCGACCCGGTCGCGGTGCCGGTGCGCGAGCGCGCGCCCGAGCAGGTGCAGGCGCTGTCCGAAGGCGCGCAGATGGTGGCGAACCGGCTGCGCAAGAACCTGCGCAAGCTCAAGTCCTGGCGCGAGCGCGAAGGCGTGAGCTGCTTCCGCGCCTATGACGCGGACCTGCCGGAATACGCCGCGGCGATCGATGTGTATGTCGGTGCCGATGCGTCCGAGTCGCCGATGTGGCTGCACGTGCAGGAATACGCGGCGCCCGACGATATCCCCGAGCCCGTGCAGCGCCGCCGCCTCAACGAGCTGCTGTCGGCCGCGCGCGAGGTGTTCGGCGTGCCGCGCGAGCAGGTCGCGCTGAAGACGCGTTCGCGCGGCAAGGGCGGCAGCAAATACGGTCAGTTCGATACGCGCGGCGAGTTCCTCGTCGTGCGCGAAGGTGCGGCGCGGCTGCGCGTGAACCTGTTCGATTATCTGGATACGGGATTGTTCCTCGATCACCGGCCGCTGCGCCTGCGCCTGCATGAGGAGGCGGAGGACACGCGCTTTCTGAACCTGTTCGGCTACACCGGCGCGGCCACCGTGCATGCAGCGGTGGGGCGCGCGCGCCAGACGACGACGGTCGATCTGTCTGGCACCTACCTGCAGTGGTGCGCGGACAACCTGGCCGAGAACGGCGTGGTCGGCGCGAAGCACCGACTGGTGCAGGCCGATGCACTGGCCTGGCTCGAAGCCGACACCGGCGAGTACGACCTGATCTTCTGCGATCCGCCGACGTTCTCCAATTCCAAGCGTGCCCGCGACTTCGACGTGCAGGCGGTCCACGTTCGCCTGTTGCGCGCGGCGGTGGCACGGCTTGCGCGGGGCGGCGCCCTGTATTTCTCGAACAACTTCCGCCGTTTCCGCATGGATGACGCGGCAGTCGGTGCATTCGCACGCATGCAGGAAATCTCCGCGCAGACGATTCCGCCGGACTTCGAGCGCGATGCGCGAATCCATCGTTGCTGGAGGTTGCAGCGACTGGAGTGAGTCGCGATCGACGGGCGGATTCCGCTGAAGCGCTGCGGGCGGTGGCCGCGTTCGCGGATCCCGAACGGGCTCCGCCGGGACGATTCGCGCGCGATTGCGAGGGTGATGCACAACCGCTGCGCGCGACGGTTGTCCCGATAGGGCCGAGGCGTGATGGCGCGGGCCGGTGCCGACCCACGACGCCGGCTCGGCGGGGCAGCACAGCACTGCCGTCGTTCGCGCCCGGCACCCGCGCTCCACGACCTGTGTTCCCCACATGCAACAGTGGTTTTCGCGCAGCGTGCTGGGGTGTGACGTCGCCCGTCGCCATGGTTAGGGCAGGCCCGCCGGGCGATAGCGAGGAATCGATCATGTCCAACCCCGACCGCAATGCACGCGTGACCCGACTGGTGCGCGGCATGCCCGCATCCGACGGTGCCGGCGTGCGCCTGACGCGCGTGATCGGTACGTCGCAGCTGCCCGACCTCGATCCGTTCCTGATGCTCGATGAATTCGGCACCGACCGGCCCGAGGATTACCTCGCCGGTTTTCCGGACCACCCGCATCGCGGCTTCGAGACCGTGACCTACATGCTCGACGGCCGCATGCGGCATAGCGACAACCACGGCAACGAAGGCGTGCTCGTGCCCGGCAGCGTGCAGTGGATGACGGCGGGCCGGGGGCTGGTGCATTCGGAGATGCCCGAGCAGTTGGAGGGCCGCATGCGCGGCTTCCAGCTCTGGGTGAACCTGCCGGCGCGCGACAAGATGTGCGAGCCGCGCTACCAGGAGTTCACGCCGGAACAGATCCAGCATGTGGAGCCGGCGCCGGGCGTCGTGGTGAAAGTCATTGCGGGCCGCGTTGGGGGAACGGCCGGGCCGGTCTACGGCGCAGGTGAAGCCGCAACGGCACCGGTGTATCTGGACATCGCGCTCGAGGCCGGTGCGTCATGGCAGTACGGGTTGCCGACGGGCCACAACGCGTTCGTATACGCCTACGAGGGCGGGGTGCAGGTGGGCGAGCACGAGCACGCGCGCAATGTCGGCGCGCAGGAGCTCGGTGTGCTGGGCGGTGGCGAACTCGTCGCGCTGCGCGCCGGCGATGCGGGTGCACGGCTGATCCTGGTCGCGGGCAAGCCGCTGCGCGAGCCGGTCGCGCGGCACGGCCCGTTCGTCATGAACACCCGCGAAGAGCTGATGCAGGCGTTCGCCGACCTGCAGGCCGGGCGCTTCTAACGCCGGTGGCCGTCGGGCCCGCAGCGCCGCATGCCGGATGACTTTGCGCCTCCGGCATGCGGTTGTATCGGCAATCAGGCTATCAGTTGCTGCTGAGCTGCGCCGTGCGGAAACGCAGCTGCGCGGCCTGTGAGAGCGCCTCGGCCAGTTGCGGCTCGGACGGGGCCTGCACCCACATATGGGCCACGCGGCCGCCCGGCAGTTCGATCAGCGTCTCGCGCGCCTGCACTTTCGGCTGGGCGGCGATTTCGGAGCGATACCAGTGGATCGGACGGCCGTCGATCGACGCCTGCTCGGCGCGGTTGCCGCGATTCGGCTTGAACGGCGATTCCGCCGCGATGAACAGGCCGAACGCCTCGCTGCCATCGGCGCGCAGGGCGCGGCAGAAGTCGGATGTCCGGGTGGACTTGTGTTCCCAGGACAGACCCGAGTCCGCCGGCAATTGCGGGCAGACCGAGTCCGGGCTGGATTGCGCATGCGCCGCGCCGGCCATCGCCAGCAGGCAGGGCAGGGTGAGGAAGAGTCGGTTCATTGGGCCCCCGTTGCGGTCACGAAAAGTGGCGACCTGCAACCGACGTTAGTCCAGATTTTGGGGCTTGACAAACAGTTGTTGCGTGTGAGCAGAGAACTGGGCGCGAGTGCGCATTTATCTGACGCACGGGGGCGGAAATTGCCCGGCAGCGCAGGGCTGCGCCTGCATTTTCATCGCCTGGCGCCCGTCTTGGGCGCGGCGAAGTCAGGGCTTGCGCTGCAACACGACCTTCGCGGCCGGTTGCGCACCCCTGTCTAGCGACAGCATCCTCATTTGCCAGTCGCCGGCAGACGCGTCGGCCGGCAGGCTTTCCGTCGACAGCACCAGCGTTGCCGGTGCTTGCGACGCGGCCTGCAGCTCGAACACCACGATCGCCTCGCCTGCATGGATGCACTGCACATCGGCCGGGCAGCGCGAATCGCTGCGTACGCCGGTGAAACGCAGGTGTCCGCCGCCCTCGGGCAGCGACACCTGCTGACCCGGCACCATCGTCCACGGCTGCCCTGGCACGACGGAAGGCGATGGGCCCGCGCCGGCGCAGGCTGTCAGGAGAAGCGACAGACCGATCGATCGAAGCATGGGTTGTCCCTGGATACAGCGCTGATCGCGCGGAGTGGTTCGATCGTAGTGCTTTGCCATCGACGATGGTGCGAGCGCGGCAACCGGTTCCACCCGCGGCTCGCATGCATTGCCATGCGAACCAGCGATGCACGCAGCGTGGCGCGCCCGGGCAGTAGTTGGATTACCAGCTGAGCACCTGCAGCTGCGCCGGCTGGGCACCATCGGCCGGCGCAACCAGGCGGAAATAACGTCCGTATTCGCTTTCGGGCATCGGCGCGACGGTGCACGCGCACAGCGCCGCGGCGATCGCCGGCACGGTGTTGCTGTGCCCGACGACCAGGACGGTGCCGCTGCGATGGTCGCGACGCAGGCGCTCAGCGAACTGCTCCGCCGGCCCTCGCGCGTCGTACGTGCTGACAGCCAGGCTGCGAGCGCGAGCGATGGGAGCGGCGGTGTCCTGCGTGCGACGGAAGCCGGTGGCATAGATCGCAGCCAGGGGCTCGTCCTCGAGCAGGCCAACCAGCCGCCCCGCGCGTGCGGCGCCTGCGGGCGCCAGCGGCGGATCGACGGGATCGCTGGCGGCCTTTTCGCCATGCCGCACCAGGACGAACGTTGTTGTCGTAGCGCTAGTCGTTGCCGTAGCCGTTGCCTCACCTGCACGGTGCGCGCAGGCCGGCATGAGGCCCACGCAGGCGACCGCAAGCAGCGCCACGAGCCTTGCCCGCGTGTCCATCACCGATCTCCAGATGCATGTCATAGCGGCGCCTGCTCATGGTGCTTGCGGTAGGTCTCGTCGACGATGGCAAGCAGGCCATCCGGGTCGACCGGCTTGACGATATGTCCGTCGAAGCCCGTGCGCTCGCTGCGTTCGCGGTCGGCCTGCTGACCCCAGCCGGTGACGGCGAACATCGCGATGCGTTCGCCCCAATGCTGCGCACGCACGTGTGCGCAGACTTCGAAGCCATCG
>CADCUA010000507.1 GCA_902805755.1 uncultured Lysobacter sp. | reverse complement strand
TTGGCCTGTAACAGACAAAGGCCCCGCATCGCGGGGCCTTTGCTTTGAACAGGGTCAAAGAATCGGGACCACTACGCGGCCCGCGACGTCGGCTCGGCCTTCCGCCTTCCACTGCGCTCGAAGCGCTTGCCCAGCTCGCGCTGCAGGGTGTCGAGGCCCTCCGTGCGTCCCGTAAGCTTGAGCAGCGCGTAGCCGGTGAGCGCGGCGGTCATGACATCGCTGCCTAGCGCGATGTCGGTGTCCTGCATCTTCTCCATGAACTGGACCAGGCGTGCATGGCGCTGTGCGAGCGCGTCGTGGCTGGCGAGGTCGCGTGCCATCTCGTCCAGGTCCACCGTCGTCGGGATCAGCGATGCGTTCCCGCGCATCGCGTCATAGGTGCGGCGGCAGAACGCTTCGGATCTGTCGCCCATGCGCACCGCACGCCGTCGCCCCTCGCTGCCCAGCACGACCAGCATCGGCTCCGCCGCCTGCTCCATCGCGGTCATCGCCGCGTCGAACGCCGCCCACTGCGTTTCGTGCAGGTGCACGCTTGCCAGGTTCTGACCCATCCCGTTCTCCCTGTCGTTGTTGACCGTCCCGGTCCGGCGCGCTTGCCGGCCGTGACGCCATTAGGCCGCAGGCGCGTCGCTACGGTTGAGATTGATCGGCGTCGGAACGGACCGCGCGGCGGCGCACTGCGCATGCGCCGCGCCCGCGACGCCACGCTTGCGGTTTCGAGCGCGGCGGATGGGCCTCGCTGCGCGGTCGATCGCGGTTGAAGCGCGGTCGATGGCGCTGGCAGGTCCGTGCATCGCCGTTCGAGCGCGAACGATCGCGCTTGAAGGGCCATTGATCGCGGTTGAAGGGCCATCGATCGCGGTCCACGCGCGACCGATCGCGCTTCAAGTGCCGTGCGCGGCGCTTTCCGGGCCGGGGATGGCGCACCGAACCGCCGGTCTGGAGCATGCCGTGCCGACGGTGCTGCCTCGGCGGGCGCAGTGCCGCTGCATCCGTTGTCCGCATGCCCGACGATCGTCCGACGGATGGTCACTAAAGCCGTCGCGTGAGGGGCGCAGCGACGCGTTGTCCCGTTCGGACAAGACATTGCAATCGGTTGGGTGTACGAAAGCGGCACTGCTTGCGCAGAGGTACAGCCGCGCGCGCCCACACTGCACGTGAAAACGTATGCACCTGCGTTTAATGGTCCCCACGGCTAAGCTGGAGGTTCGTCCCACGGATGCCGCCATGAAAGGAATGCCCGCTTCACTGCTGACGATCTTCGGTGCCACCGGCGACCTGGCGCAGCGCATGCTGCTGCCGTCGCTCTACAGCCTCGAGCGTGAGGGTCTGTTGCCCGACAAGCTGCGGCTACTGGGTACCGCGCGCAGCGAGCTGGACGACAACGCGTTCCGCACGCATGTGGCGGAGGCGATCGGCCGTTTCATCCCGGCGGGCGAGCGCAGTGATGACGTGCAGGCGCGGCTGCTCGCTCGCGTGAACTACCAGCCGGCGGCGCTGGACGATGCCGCGTCGCTGCAGCGCCTTGGGGACCGCATCCGCGAGCTTCGCGATGGCGATGTCGTCTATCACCTCAGCACCGCGCCGAAGTTCTACGCCGCGATCTGCGACGCGCTCGGCGCGCAGGGCCTGGCCGGGCCGGGCACGCGGGTGATGCTGGAAAAACCGCTGGGCCGTGACCTCGCGAGCGCGGTCGCGATCAACGACGGCGTCGCGCGCGTGTTCGACGAGGACCGCGTGTTCCGCGTCGACCATTACCTGGGCAAGGAAGGCGTGCAGAACCTGCTCGCGCTGCGCTTCGGCAATGCGCTGTTCGAGCCGCTGTGGAACGCGCGCCATATCGAGCAGGTGCAGATCACCGTCGCCGAAACCGTCGGCGTGGAAGGCCGCGGCGATTACTACGACGACTCCGGCGCGATGCGCGACATGGTGCAGAACCACCTGCTGCAGCTGCTGTGCCTGGTGGCGATGGAGCCGCCCTCGCACTTCGACCCGAGCGCGGTGCGCAACGAGAAGATCAAGGTGCTGCGCTCGCTGCGGCCGATCGGCCGCGACGATGTCGCGCGCGAGACCGTGACCGGCCAGTACACGGCCGGTGCGGTCAATGGTGTTGCGGT
>CADCUA010000506.1 GCA_902805755.1 uncultured Lysobacter sp. | reverse complement strand
GAGCGCATCGAGGCCGGTATCGAGTGCGGCGCGGGCTGCGGCAGGCAGCGGGGTGGGGGTCGTCATCGGTCAATTATGCGGGGCGGTCGGCTCGGTCGAGCCGGTCCGCCGTGCGCCAGGCCAATGCCGCGAGGTAACCCGGCTCCGGCTCGACGATGTGCACCTGCCACTGCGCCGGTGCGCCGAGCCCGGGATCGCAGGCCACCAGCTGCAGGCCGCCGTCGCGCGCTACGAAACTCAGTCGCTGCAGGCCGAACGACAGGCCGTGCCCGTGCGCCTTGAGCACGGCTTCCTTCGCGCACCACAGATGCAGGAATGCGTCCTCGCGCCGTTCGGGCGCCAGGTCCTGCAGCCACTGCACTTCATCCGCGGCGAAATAGCGCCGGGCCAGTTCCAGCGCGCGCGGGCGCGGGCGGCGCAGCTCCAGGTCCGCGCCGACCGCGGCGTCAGCGGCCATCGCCACCAGCAGTCGCTCACCGCTGTGGCTCCAGTTGCAATCGACCCGCTCGAACGCGCCACCCAGCCGGGGTCGGCCGCGCTCATCGCGCTGGATCTCCAGCGCATCGGCAGGCGCCTGCAGCCGCGCGGCAAGCCAGGCGCGTGCGAGGGGCTCGGCGGGTTCGGGCGGACGGTGGGGAAGCAGCGTCCAGCGAACCGGTCCGCAGTTCGGCGCATTCAGGGGTGCGGTCATCGGGCCGGCGAGTGCAGGGACAGGAGGGCCCGCGTAAGCTTACGGGCAGGGGGCGGCCGCGGGCCGCAGGCACTTACGGATCATGGCTGCTGTCATCGAAACCACCGCCCAGCGCGCGCCGCTTGTCGAGCGCACGTCTGCGGCACTCACACACGGGCCGTCCGAGCGCATCGTCGCGTTCGGCGCGGGCGGCGCCGTGACGCTTGAACAGTTCCATCGCGAAGTGCGCGGCGTCGCGGCGTTGCTGCCGGACGGCCAGTACGCGGTCAATCTGTGCGAAGACCGCTACCGCTTCCTGGTCGCGTTCTGCGCCGTCGCGTTGCGTGGACAGGTCTCGTTGCTGCCGTCCTCGCGTGCCCCGGCCGTGATCGACCAGGCCCTGGCCCAGCACGCCCGCAGCTACTGTCTGGGCGATCAGCCGCTGGACCCGGCCCCGCCCGGACTGTGGTTGCTGCCCGAGGTCCTGCCGCAGCTTGACGGCCCCGCGCTGCGCATCGACGAACATGCGCTGGTCGCGATCGGCTTCACCTCCGGCAGTACCGGCCAGCCCAAGGCGAACCCCAAGCGCTGGTCCGCGTTCCGCGCGAGCACCGCGCAGAACCTGGCCGCGCTCGCCGACCTGATGGTCGAAGCCGTGACCCCGATCGTGGCGACGGTGCCGCCGCAGCACATGTACGGCATGGAGATGTCGGTGCTGCTGCCGCTGCTGGGTGCGGCGGCCGTGCACACCGCAAAACCGTTCTTTCCCGAAGACGTCGCGCGTGCGCTCGCCGATGCCGCCTCGCCCGCGGTGCTGGTCACGACCCCGGTGCACCTGCGCGCGCTGCTCGCCGCGCAGGTGACGCTGCCGCCGATGGCCGGCATCGTCTCGGCGACCGCGCCGCTGCCGGTCGAACTGGCGATGCAGGCCGAAGCGCGGTTCGGTTGCGAAGTGCGCGAGCTGTTCGGGTCGACCGAGACCTGCATCATCGCGCGCCGCCGCACCGCGCAGGACACCGCGTGGACGCTGCTGCCCGGCGTGCGTCTCGCACCGCAGCCCGACGGCACCGCCGTGCACGCCCCGCACCTGGCCGAGCCGGTGGTGCTCGCCGACCTCGTCGACATGCAGCGCGACGGGCGCTTCGAGTTGCGTGGACGCAACGCGGATCTTCTGGAGATTGCCGGCAAGCGCGCCTCGCTCGGCGATCTGACGCGCAAACTGCTGGGAGTGCCCGGCGTGACGGATGGCGTGGTCGTGCAACTCGACGCCGACGCTGGCGGCGTGCAGCGTATCGCCGCGCTGGTTGTTGCGCCGGGCATGACGCCCGAACGCATCGTGCAGGCGCTGCGCATGCAGCTTGATCCGGTGTTCGTACCGCGGCGCCTGCGCTGCGTCGAGGCGCTGCCGCGCAATGAAACCGGCAAGCTTCCCAGGCAGGCGTTGCTGGCCTTG
>CADCUA010000505.1 GCA_902805755.1 uncultured Lysobacter sp. | reverse complement strand
TGACGCGCGAGCGACAGATACAGGTGCGCCGCGAGAGGCGAGGACCAGGCCCGGCCGAGCCGCCCGCGCCCGCCGGTCTGGCGCTCGGCGAGCAGCACCGCAACGCCACGCGCAGGCGTCGGGCGACGCAGCAGTTCGCTGTTCGTTGAATCGATCGTCCAGGCGACGTCCAGCGATCCCAGCTGCGCGCGCGCAGGCGGCGCCAGCGAATGCGCAAGCGCGGCCGCATCGAGCAGGTCGAGCGGCTGCGTCAGGCGATAGCCACGCCCGGCCTGCGCCTCGATCGCCACGCCCGCCTCGCGCAATGCGGCGATGCGTTTCCACACGGCCGCGCGCGTCTGGCCATGTTCGCGAGCGAGCACATCGCCCGACACCGGCCCCAGGGCCAGGCGCTGCAGCAGCGTCCGCTCGTCCATCAGGCGCCGGACACCGGCCGGCGAACCCCACGGATACCCGCAGACGGGCGCTGAAGTTGGCGGGCACGGGATCGACGTTGCATGGGCGCATTATGGCCGCGCCGGCGCTGCCGGGCTTGCGCCGGAAGCGCTCGCGCGCTTACCGAAACGGTCATGAAAAGGGCGTATAGTCCGCGCCAGACAGGGCCGGCCGGATGCCGCGCTGGTCATCGCTGTCCTGCCAGGAAGCCGCCATGTTGATCCGCACCAGCCTCTGCCTGATGTTCGCCTGCGCCACCACCGTGGCCACCGCGCGCGACGTGAAGTACGGCTCGGCGGCCGAGGAAAAGTGCGCCGACAGCGCAACGGTGGCCGCGCAGAGCGACGAGCGCGCACGCGTTCGCAACGGTGCGATGCGCGCGCCTGCGCGTCCGGCCAAATCTCGTTCGAGCCTGCAGGGCGATGCCGGCTCGCGCCCGTCGCTGCGCTGGCACAGTTTCCTGCCCGGCATGTTCCGCTGACGCCTTGTTCGGCCTGTTGCGCCGGCGGCGCCCGGTCCCGATCGATCCCGAGCTGTGGCTTGCGATCCGCGATGCGGTGCCGTGGCTGCAGGCGCTCGATGCATCGCGCCTGCAGCGCGTGTCGGCATTGACCGCGCATTTCCTGCACACGAAAACGATCACCCCCGTGCACGGGCTCGCACTGGACGCGCGCCAGCGCGGCATGCTCGCCGCGCTGTGCTGCCTGCCGCTGCTGGAATTCGGCGAGCGCGGCCTGGAAGGCTGGTCGGAACTGGTCGTCTACCCCGATGCATTCCGAGTAAGCCGCAGCCATGTCGATGCGGCGGGCGTCATGCACGAATGGGACGATGAGCTGATCGGTGAAGCCTGGGACGCGGGTCCGATGATCCTGTCCTGGGCGGACGTGATCGCCGACTGCGAGGACCCACGCGCGGGCTTTTGCGTCGTGGCGCATGAAATGGCGCACAAGCTCGATGCGCTCGACGGCGTGCTCGATGGCACGCCTGCCCTGCCGCACACCTGGCAGCGCGAATGGGCGCGCGATTTCCAGCAGGCGTTCGACGCGTTCGTTCAAGAAATCGACACAGGTAACGAGCCGGCGCTCGACCCGTATGCAGCCGATTCGCCGGAGGAGTTCTTCGCCGTCGCCAGCGAATACCACTTCAGCGATCCGCTGCGCCTGCATGGCGCGATGCCCGCCATCGCCACGCATCTGCGCCGGTTCTATGGCGCGTCACCGTTCGAGCCCTAGCGAGGCTCAAAGGCCGGGCGGCAGCTTCGCCTCGAACCGCGCCCCGCCCAGTTCTTCCGAGCGCGTCACGTCCAGCACGCCGCGATAGGCGCGCATCAGGTCCTGCACGATCGCCAGCCCGATGCCGTGCCCCTGCACGCGCTCGTCGCCGCGCACGCCGCGCTGCAGGATCAGCGCGACCTTCTCCGGCGGAATACCGGGGCCGTCGTCATCCACCGCGATCAAAAGGCCGGGCCGGCGGTTCTTCGCCGAGTCGCCATCGCACACGGTCAGCAGCACGCGCGACTTCGCCCACTTGAACGCGTTCTCCAGCAGGTTGCCGAGCAACTCCTGCAGATCGCCCTGCTCGCCGTGGAACTGCGCGCCCGGCGCGATCTCGAATTCGCACAGCACGCCCTTGCTGGAATAGACCTTCTCCAGACCTTTCACGATCTGCTCGGCCTGCGGCTCGATCGGG
>CADCUA010000504.1 GCA_902805755.1 uncultured Lysobacter sp. | reverse complement strand
TGCAGGATCCCCTGGGTGCCGATGTAGATCCACGAGCCGGCGGTCATCTGCCCGTACATCGTCAGGCCGAGCGCCTCGAGCCGGCGGAACTCCTCCCAGGTCGCCCAGTCCGGCACCAGGTTGGAGTTGGCGAGCAGCACCCGGGGCGCCCACGCGTGGGTGCGGAAGACGCCGACCGGCTTGCCCGACTGCACGAGCAGCGTCTCGTCGTCCTCCAGCTCGCGCAGCGTGCGCACGATGGCGTCGAAGGCGTCCCAGCTGCGGGCAGCTCTTTAAGTGCTTGGACGTGCCGCTCTCACCGCGTGATCGCGCCTGCATCGACCTGAAAATGCCGTAGGCGCTTACCAGCACCCACGCACATTCAAGCAGGAATACCGAAAGATTGAACGTGCCCAGCAGCGACACAAGCACGCCCGCCGCGCCGAACAGATTCAGCAGCTGGTATTTCAGCCCGTTGCCCGGCAGCCGGCCCGCCTGCAGCAGGAAATACGCGACCAGGATCATCACCGTGCCAAGCAGGCCGACGATGTCGTACCACTCCAGCCCCCCGCTCACGACGCCACCCGCTGACGCACGGCCTCGAACAGCGTTACACCCGTGGCGACGGACACGTTGAGGCTTTCAACGTTCGACGCACCGGGCATGGGGATCTTGACCAGCTGGTCGCAGTTCTCGCGCGTCAGGCGGCGCATGCCATCGCCTTCGCCACCGAGCACGAGCGCGATGTTGCCGCGCAGGTCCAGCGTGAATATCGAAGCTTCCGCATCGCCGGCCAGACCGTAGAGCCACACACCCATCTGCTGCAGGTCGCGCATGGTGCGCGCCAGGTTCGTCACCGGAATCACGGGGATCGTGTCCGCCGCGCCGGCCGACGTCTTGCGCACGGTCGCATTGACCTGCACCGACTTGTCCTTCGGAAATACCACCGCGGTGACCGCGGCCGCGGCCGCGCTGCGCAGACACGCGCCGAGGTTGTGCGGGTCCTGCACGCCGTCGAGGATCAGCACCAGCGCACGACCTTCCGCCGCTTCCACCAGGCCCTGCAACTCGTTCTCGCTGTAGGTGCGCGCGGCCGCGTAGCGCGCCACGACACCCTGGTGCCGCAGGTTGCCGACCACGCCGTCCAGCGCCTGCGTCGCCACGCGCCGTACATCGATATCGAGGCGGCGCGCACTCGTTTCGATCTCGGTGATGCGCGGGTTCTTCGCGCCGGCCTCGATGAGGACTTCGCGCACATGCTCGGCGTCATGCTCGAGGGCGGACGTGACGGCATTGATGCCGGCGATCCATTGTTTCTGGCTCACGGTGTTCACCGGGCTTGAGGGCCGGGCATTGTCGCACCGGCACCGGGTGGTTAGGAGGCGTCCGCGTCAGCACGCCGACAGCGGCACAGGCGATTCAGCCGCAGAACGGCGCGCGACACCGGGTATCGTCAGCGCCGCCCGACCTCGTCCCTAAACGACCATGCAAGGTAGTACGGACGAAGTCGGCTTTACGAAGCGCCACGTCGGGCCGTTCCAAGCACTTTTGCAATACGCGCGCCCGGCATGCGGGCGCGCGTATCGGCCTCAGTACTTGCGCTTCGTCTTCTTCGCCGGCTGGCCGCGCGGCGGCGGTGGCGCGACGTCGCCGCGTTCCTCCACCAGCCGGAAGTCGATGCGCCGGTCCTCGACGCTCGCCTTCAGCACCACGATCTGCGCGCGGTCGCCCAGCCGGAATTCCCGGCCGCGTCGCTCACCCGTCAGCGTCTTGCGGATCGGATCGAAATGGTAGAAGTCGTTCGGCAGCTGGGTGACGTGCACGAGGCCGTTGACCTTCGAGCCGTCCAGCTCGATGAACAGCCCGAAGCTGGTCACGCCGCTGATCGAACCTTCGAACTCGCCGCCGACGTGCTGCTCCATCCACGCCGCGCGATAGCGTTCGTCGACTTCGCGCTCGGCCTCATCGGCCCGGCGCGAACGCTCCGAGCACTGCAGCGAGAGCTGCGCCATTTCGCTGGGCGAATACTTGAACTTCTCCGGCTTGACGCCGCTGAGCGCGTGCTTGATTGCACGATGCACCAGCAGGTCGGGATAGCGGCGGATCGGCGAAGTGAAGTGCGCGTACGCCTCCAGCGCAAGGCCGAAA
>CADCUA010000503.1 GCA_902805755.1 uncultured Lysobacter sp. | reverse complement strand
CAGACGTGTGCTCTTCCGATCTCGTCGATTGGTCGAAGTATCTGCCTGGCCGCCTGAGCGACACCGTCGATACGACGTTCGATCGCGCGCGCCTCGCGGAACTCGCCACCTCGATCACGACCGTGCCCGAGCGCATCAAGCTGCACGCACGCGTCGCGAAGATCTACGAAGACCGCCGCAGGATGACCGCAGGCGAGCTTCCGGGCGACTGGGGCTTTGCTGAAAACCTCGCCTACGCAACGCTCGTGGACGAAGGCTACCGCCTGCGCCTGGTGGGCCAGGACTCCGGACGCGGCACGTTCTTCCACCGCCACGCGGTGCTGCACGAACAGAGCACGGACGAGTACTACCTGCCGCTGCGCGAGCTGGTCAAGAATCCGTGCGACGTCACGATCATCGACTCGCTGCTCAGCGAGGAAGCCGTGATGGCGTTCGAGTACGGCTACTCGACGGCCGATCCCATGACGCTGGATATCTGGGAAGCGCAGTTCGGTGATTTCGCGAACGGCGCGCAGGTCGTGATCGACCAGTTCCTGTCGTCCGGCGAGGCCAAGTGGGGCCGCCTGTGCGGGCTTGCGCTGTTCCTGCCGCATGGCTACGAAGGCCAGGGCCCGGAGCACAGCTCCGCGCGCCTCGAGCGCTTCCTGCAGCTGTGCGCGCAGAACAACATGATCGTCTGCACGCCGACGACGCCGGCGCAGGCGTATCACATGATCCGCCGCCAGATGCACATGACCACGCGCAAGCCGCTGGTCGTGATGACGCCGAAGTCGCTGCTGCGCCACAAGCTTGCGGTGTCGTCGCTGGACGAACTCGCCGGCGGCACGTTCCAGAACGTCATCCCCGACGCGTCCGCGGATCCGCAGCAGGTCAAGCGCGTGGTCGTCTGCGGAGGCAAGGTCTATTACGACCTCGTTGAAGACATGGCCAAGCGTGGCGCAAGCGACGTCGCGCTGGTTCGCGTGGAGCAGCTCTATCCGTTCCCACGACAGGAACTGGCCGCTGAGCTCGCGCGCTTCGTTTCGGCAAAAGACGTTGTCTGGTGCCAGGAAGAACCGATGAACCAGGGCGCCTGGTTCCAGATCCGGCATCACCTCGTTGCGTGCCTGGGCCCGAATCGGGCGCTGCACTACGCCGGCCGCGCGCGCTCGCCCTCACCGGCTGCGGGCCACTTTGCCGATCACGTCGTCGAGCAGAACCAGCTCATTGCCGACGCGCTCGTCAATCCGCTGCGCGGCGAAGCGAGCGACGAGTAAGGCCGCACCTCGCGGACGCCGTCGGCTGGCGGCGCCCGCATCTGCATTACGGACGCTCCCGACCTGTTCGGAAAGACCTTTCAAATCCAGGACCCCATCTGCATGAGCACCGAAATCAAAGTTCCCGTCCTGCCGGAATCCGTTTCCGACGCGACCATCGCGACGTGGCACAAGAAGCCCGGCGACGCGGTGAAGCGTGACGAGAACCTCGTCGACCTCGAGACCGACAAGGTCGTGCTCGAAGTGCCCTCGCCCGTCGACGGCGTGCTCAAGGAGATCAAGTTCGAGGCCGGCGCCACGGTCAACAGCCAGCAGCTGATCGCCATTGTCGAAGCAGGCGCCGCACCGGCGGCATCGGCTGCCGCGCCTGCCGCACCGGCCGCACCTGCAGCAGCGCCACAGGCTGCTCCCGCTGCGGCGAGCGCACCTGCCCAAGCGGCGGGGTCTAATGCGAATGCACAGCTCCCGCCCGGCGCACGCTTCGCCGCGGAGACCTCGGGCGTCGATGCCGCGCAGGTCGCCGGCACCGGCCGCCGCGGCGCGGTGACGAAGGAAGACATCGTCAACTACGCGAAGTCCGGCGGAGCCGGTGTTGCGGGTGGCGCGCGTCCGGAAGAGCGCGTGCCGATGACCCGCATGCGCGCGCGCATCGCCGAGCGCCTGATGCAGTCCAAGAACTCCATCGCGATGCTCACGTCCTTCAACGAGGTCAACCTCGGCAAGGTCATGGCAATGCGCAAGGAGCTTGGCGAGCAGTTCGAGAAGTCCAACGGCGTCAAGCTCGGTTTCATGGGGTTCTTCGCGAAAGCCGCGGCGAACGAGCTGCAGAAGTATCCGGTCATCAACGCGTCGGTCGACGGCAATGACGTGA
>CADCUA010000502.1 GCA_902805755.1 uncultured Lysobacter sp. | reverse complement strand
TAAAAAGGAGCCTGGCGCCGCGGTCCTGATAACCCGCAGCCCACCCGGGTGACGGCCGCAAGTCACCCCACCCACGCCCGCGCATTGCGGTACATGCGCAGCCACGGCGAATCCTCGCCCCAGCCGGCCGGCGCCCAGCTGAAGTTCGCGGTGCGCAGCGTGCGTTCGGCATGCGGCATCACGATCGTCACGCGTCCGTCGTCGGTGGTCAGGCCGCTGATGCCGGCCGGCGAGCCGTTCGGGTTGGCCGGGTAACGCGTCGCGGTGCTGCCATCGCCTTCGATATAGCGCAGCGCGACCAGCGCGGCCGACGGGTCGGCGTCCGCGCCGAATTCCGCGCGTCCCTCGCCGTGGGCGATGACGATCGGCAGGCGCGAGCCGGCCATGCCGTGCAGGAACAGCGATGGCGACTCGACGATTTCGACCAGCCCCAGGCGCGCCTCGAACTGCTCGCTGCGATTGCGCTGGAACGTCGGCCAATGCTGCGCGCCGGGAATGATCGGCTTGAGCTGCGCGAGCATCTGGCAGCCGTTGCACACGCCGAGCGCGAAGCTGTCGGGCCGCGCGAAGAACTCGGCGAACGCGTCGCGCATCGCGCTGCGTTCCAGGATCGACGTCGCCCAGCCGCGGCCCGCGCCCAGCACGTCGCCGTAGCTGAAGCCGCCGCACGCGGCGAAACCGGTGAAATCGCGCAGCGCGACGCGCCCGGCGATCAGGTCGCTCATGTGCACGTCGACCGCTTCGAAGCCGGCACGGTCGAAGCCCCAGGCCATCTCGATGTGACTGTTGACGCCCTGCTCGCGCAGCACCGCGACACGCGGTCGCGCGCCGGTGTTCAGATACGGTGGCCGCTCCCGCGCATCCTGCGCCCCGGAGGAAGTCCCCTTGGGGGACGCTCGCGGCACTTGTACATCCATGTACGGCGCCGCGACATCCTGCACCGGATCGAAGCTCAGCTTCGGGCGCAGCCCCGGCGCATGGAAATCACGCGCTGCGGCGCGCTCCTCGTCCGCGCATTCGGGGTTGTCGCGCATCTTCTGCAGCGCATGCGTCGTGGCCCACCAGGCGTCGAACAGTTCCTCCCAGCGCCACTCGGCCAGCAGCTCGTTGCCCTGGCGCACGCGCACGACCGGCGCGGTGCTCGGACGCGCGACGCGCTGCGCGCAGTCGATCAGGCCGTAGCGCGAAACGAGGTCGGCGAACTCCGCGCGGTCCTCGGTGGTCACCTGCACGATCGCGCCGAGTTCCTCGTTGAACAGCGCGCGCAGCGGGTCCTCGCCCCAGCCATCAAGGTTGATTTCCATGCCCATGTGCGAGCAGAACGCCATCTCGCACAGCGCCGTGAACACGCCGCCGTCGGAACGGTCGTGATACGCCCGCAGCAGCCCGGCCTCGCGCGCGTCGCGGATCAGCTCGAAGAAATCACGCAGACGCTGCGGGTCGTCGAGATCCGGCACGCCGTGATCGCCGCGCTCGCCCGAACGCGCCGCGAACACTGGAAGCCCATCGGCGCCGCCGGGGTGGCATTGAGCGAGCACCGATCCGCCCAGGCGCTGCTTGCCGGCGCCCAGACCGATCAGCCACAGCTCGGTCTCTTCCTCGCGCACCAGCAGCGGCGTGAGCTGCGCGCGCACGTCGACGACCGGCGCGAACGCGCTCACGATCAGCGACACCGGCGAAACCGATTTGTGCGCCTGCCCGTCGATGCTCCACTGCGCCTGCATGGACAGCGAATCCTTGCCGACCGGGATGCTCAGGTCGATCTGCGGGCACAGCTCCATGCCGACCGCGCGCACCGCATCGAACAGGCGCGCATCCTCGCCCGGGTGGCCGGCCGCGGCCATCCAGTTCGCCGAGAGCTTGACGCGATTCAGCGACTCGACCGGCGCCGCACACAGGTTCGTGATCGCCTCGCCGACCGCCATGCGCGCGGCAGCTTCGGCGTCCAGCAGCGCGAGCGGCGCGCGTTCGCCGATCGCCATCGCTTCACCGACATGGCCTTCGAAACCGGCCAGCGTGATCGCGCAATCGGCCACCGGCATCTGCCACGGCCCGACCATCTGGTCGCGCGCGGTGAGGCCGCCGACGCTGCGATCGCCGATCGTGATGAGGAAGGTTTTTGCCGCCACGGTCGGGTGCGCGAGCACGCGCAGCGCGGCGTCGCGCAGGTCCAGCGCCTGCCAGTCCAGCGCGGGCCAGACCGGCGCGCCGGGGCGCACGGCATCGCGATGCATCTTCGGCGGCTTGCCGAACAGCACGTCCATCGGCAGGTCGATCGCCCAGCGCCCGGGCTCGCGGCCGTCGAACGCATTCGCGCTGGCCACCGTGGCGCCGTAACCGACCACCAGCCGCTCGTCCGCGGTCGCAAAGCCGACCGCCGAGAACGGGCAGCGCTCGCGCTCGCAGATCGCGGCGAACTCGTCCAGCCGCTCCGGCGGCACGCCAAGCACGTAGCGCTCCTGCGATTCGTTGCACCACAGCTGCATCGGCGACAGCGAGGGATCGTCGGCCGGCACGCGCGCCAGGTCGATCACGCCGCCCAGGCCGGAATCGTGCAGCAGCTCGGGGATTGCATTGGACAGGCCGCCCGCGCCGACATCGTGCGCGGTCGCGATCGGGTTGTGTTCGCCCAGTGACACGCAGCGGTCGATGACCTCCTGGCAGCGCCGCTCCATTTCCGGGTTGTCGCGCTGCACGCTCGCGAAATCGAGCGCCTCGTGGCTTTCGCCCGACGCGACCGAGCTCGCGGCGCCGCCGCCTAGGCCGATCAGCATCGCCGGCCCGCCGAGCACGACGACCGCATCGCCCGGCTTCATGCCCAGCTTGCGCACCTGCACGCGGTCCATCGCGCCGAGGCCGCCGGCGAGCATGATCGGCTTGTCGTAGGCGCGCGTCAGCGTGCCCTCGTCCAGTTCGAAGCTACGGAAATAGCCGGTCAGGTTCGGCCGGCCGAATTCGTTGTTGAACGCGGCCGCGCCGAGCGGGCCATCGATCATGATCTCCAGCGCCGAGGCCATGCGCGGGTTCAGCGTGCGCGGGCGCTCCCACGGCTGCGGCAGCGTCGGGATGCGCAGGTGCGAAACCGAGAAGCCCGACAGGCCGGCCTTCGGCTTGCCGCCGCGGCCGGTCGCGCCCTCGTCGCGGATCTCGCCGCCGGCGCCGGTGGACGCACCCGGGAACGGCGAAATCGCGGTCGGGTGGTTATGGGTCTCGACCTTGATGCAGAACGCCGAATCGACCTGCGCCTCGCTGCGGTACACACCGGTCGCCGGGTCCGGACGGAAGCGGCGGCTCGGATAGCCTTCGACGACCGCCGCGTTGTCGCTGTACGCCGAGAGCGTGTGCTCCGGCGTCTGCGCATGCGTGTGCTTGATCATCTTGAACAGCGACTGCGGGCGGCCGCCGGCGAGCGCCTCGCGCCCGTCGATCGTCCACGACGCGTTGAAGATCTTGTGGCGGCAGTGCTCGGAGTTCGCCTGCGCGAACATCATCAGTTCCACGTCCGCCGGCACCCGGCCCAGTGCGGCGTAGCGCTCACGCAGGTAGGCGATTTCGTCCTCGGCCAGCGCCAGGCCGAGGCGCGTGTTCGCGTTTTCCAGATCGTCCAGCGCGATGCGTTCGAGCTCGCCGCGCGCCGGCACCGAGAACAGCGCGATTGCGTCCTCGCGCGCTTCCAGCAGCGACTGCGTCATCGGATCGTGCAGCGCCTTCGCCAGCACGCCCTGCGCGGCGGCTTCGGCCGGCCAGCCGGCCAGGTCGAAGCGCGTGCCGCGTTCGACGCGATGCACCGGCAGGCCCGCGCCGCGCAGCAGTTCCGTTGCCTTGCTCGCCCACGGCGACAGCGTGCCCAGGCGCGGCGTCACATAGCGCGAGCGTGCGTCATCGGCTCGCGGCTGCTCGTCGAAGCCGGCCTGCAGGATGCGTTGCAGCGCATCGGTGTCGGGCTCGGCATCGGCCTCGGGCTGGACCCAGTAGACATGCCAGGCGCCAAGCACGCGCACACCGGCATGCAGGGACTGGAGACGGGCTTGCAGGCGTTCGCGGCGGAACGCTGACAGGGCGGAAGCGCCCTCGAGGACGATCATGTCCGGTGAACCGTGGTCGACGGGCCCGCAATTGTAGCGGAGCGGCCTGATCGGCACGGACGCATGCACTCGCGCGGCGCGTGCCCGCTGACCCGGCGGCAGGGCTAGGACGCGGTCGGCAGGCTCGAAATGCGCTCGGCGATCTTCTGCACCGTCGCCCAGTTGCGCGTCGTGAACCGGCGCCCGAGCCGGCCCAGCAGCGCCGCCGCGGCGCGGCTTTCGGCGATGCCTTCAGGGCAATACAGGTAAGCAGCGGCCGGCATGATGTGGAACTGCTCCGACGCTGACAGCAAATCGTGCAATGGCTGCAACTGCTCCAGTTCCGCAGGATTTCCCGCGAACACCACGAGCAGGCGCGACGCATCGGCCGCCTGTACCGGGTTCGCCTGCACGGCCGCGAGCAACCGGCGCCCCGAGATCACCACCACCGGAACGCTTACACCGTGCGCGGCGGCCACCGCGGCTGAAATCGCCTGCGCCGCGTCAGCGTCCGTCGTGCCCGCCGCGCGGAACACGGCGTTGCCGCTGTTGAGCAGCGTGGAGACATCACGATAGCCAAGGCCCTGCAGCAGTGCGCGCAGGCCGGCCATCGGCACGCGGTTGCCGCGCCCGACGTTGATGCCTCTCAATAGCGCGACGAACGTGTCCGTCGCGTCGGCCGAGGCGATCACCGGTCCTGCATGCCTGTCGCGTTGCCGCGGCTGCGGCCGTGCTCAGCTCGCCGGCTGCGCCGTTTCGCTCGCGCGCTTGTCCAGCGCCTTGCGCAGCTCCGCGGGCGGCACGTAGCCACCGAGCTGCGTGCCGTCGGCGGTCAGGATCATCGGCGTGCCGGTCAGGCCCACGCGCTGGCCAACGTCGTACTGCTGGTCGACTGGCGTCTTGCAGCTCTTGTTCGCGACCTGGCGGCCGGCCTTGGCATCGGTCAGTGCCTTCTTGCGATCGGTGGAGCACCAGATCGAGACCATGGTCTTGTAGTCCTCGCTGCCCAGGCCCATGCGCGGGAACGCGAGGTATTCGACCGCGATGCCCTGCTTGTTGTACTCGGCGATCTCGCTGTGCAGCTTGCGGCAGTAGCCGCAGGCGACGTCGGTGAACACCGTGACCGTGTGCACCGGGTTCGCCGGCGCGAACACGATGCGGTCGCCGGCGGGGATCTTCTTCAGCAGTTCCGTGCGCATCGCGCCGAGCGCGACTTCGCTGAGGTTCTTCTTCGCGGTCGCGTCGTACAGCGCGCCGCCCGAGCCCGGCACGAAGACATAGCGCCCGTCGTCGCTCACGTACACGACCTGCCCGCCGACCACCGCCTCGCGGAAGCCCTTGATCGGCGCCGCGGCGACGCGGTCGATCTCGACCTGCGGATTGAGCTGGCGGATCGCCTGGATCGCGCGTGCATCGGGCGTGCCCGCGGTCGCGGGCGGCGACTTCGCGGCCGCCACTGCTGCGGGCGCCTGCGGCGTGTCGGCCTTGCCGGTCCCGGGCGCCTGCTGGGCGCAGGCAGACAGGCTGATCGCGCCGAGCGCGGCGAGGAGGATGCGCTTCATCGGAAATCCTTGCGGGAGTGGGGCTCGAACCGCGTGCACGGCCCGGGATTTCCGGATTGTGGCACAGGCGATTGCGTGCTCCGGGTAGGCCGCGAGCGGGCGTTAATGTGGGGCGCGGGTGTCTGGTTCGAATGACGCACCGGGGGTGTGGAGGTGTCGGGCGCGGCAGTCGAGCGCGATTGGCTTGGCGCGGCCGGCGCGACGCAGGGCGTCGAGCGCTCGGACAGGCGCGCGCCATTGCGTCGCGAACGCCCGGGCTCAGTCCGGCTTGGCGCGTGGCGACTGCGTTCGTAGAGGCGCGTGGCAGTGCCGCAGGCGCCTTCGCTCATTCCGACTGACGCGGGGACGATGGCCGTTCGCAGGGGCGCGGCGGCGCGGCGCACGCGCCTGTCCTCGTTCGGCCCGACCGAACCGAACCAAAGCGTCGAGCGCGCGGCAGTGCCGCGCACACCGGACCTCGAAATGTGTCGTGTGCGGGTGCTTCGTGCGCCCGGACCGACGCACGGCATCGGGCGTTCGCGGGGCGTGCCGCAGTGCCGCGCATACCGGGCCGCGAAGTCTGTCGCGGGCGGGTGGTCCGCGCGTCCGGCCCGGCCCGGCGCGGGGCGCCGGGCGTTCAGCAGCGCGCGCGGCAGTGCCGCACACTGGACTTCATAATCTGAAGCGTGCGGGTGCTTCGCGCGTCCGGCCCGG
>CADCUA010000501.1 GCA_902805755.1 uncultured Lysobacter sp. | reverse complement strand
GCCGCTTGCGCGGATGATCTGCAGCACGCGGAAATGGCCGACGCCGCCGGGCACGTTGAGGCCGAACGCAACGGTCTGGCCGGCTTCGACCAGCGTGGTGTCGTCCGCGCCGGATTCGAACGCGCGCACCAGCGGCGGCGTCACGCTGCTCTGCACGCACAGCATGCGCGGGCGCTTGGAACCGATCAGGCCGAGCGCTTCCAGCTCGTCCCAGGCCTTCCACATGCCGAGCACGCCGGTGCCGCCGCCGGTGGGGTAGATCACCGCGTCCGGCAGCGACCACTGCGTTTCACCCGGGGCAGGTTCAGCGAGCTCCAGGCCGAGCGACTTCTTGCCGTCGATGCGCCAGCCCGGCTCCTGGAACGTGGCGACGGAGAAGTATCCCTTCGGCACGTAATGCTCCTTGAGATACGCCCCGGCCTCGCGGATCGTCGGGCCGACGAGTTCCAGCTTCACGCGTTTCGGCCATTGCTGCGCGGCGGCTGCAACGCTGCCGAGAATCGGCAGCGGCGTGTCGCCCGGCATCGCGACCGCGACCGACAAGCCGCCGGCGAGCGCGTAACGCGTGAGCGAATCACCGGCATTGCCCTGCGTCGGCACCGACAGGTGTGTGAGGCCAAGCCTGCGCGCCTGCGCGGCGACCATCGCCATGCCGCGGTCCTTGAAGCTCTGCGTCGGGTTCGCGCCGAAACCCGCGTGCGCCTTGCCCTCTTCCTTCACCTGCAGCACCAGCCCGGCCTGCGCGGCGAGCGGGTGCTCGCGGTAATCCAGCAGCGGCGTCGCGCCGCCGCCGATATCGACGATGTGCTGGGCGTCGTTCGCGTTGTTGACGTCCAGCGCCATCAGCCCGCCGAAGCGCCACATGTCGCGGCGCGTCGGGTTGTACCACTGCGCATCCGGCTGCTCGGCCGCGAGCCGCGCCAGGTCCAGCACCATCTCCACCGGCCGGCCGTCGACCGGGTCCAGGTTCATCGGCGTGTCGGCGGAGTATTCGACGCCGGAGGCGAGGCCGCGAAGGCAGCGTACGTAGGACATGCGCGAAGGCTCCGGATGAGGTCGGTCCGCCATGGTGCCTGCACGCGACACCGGCTGCGTGTGCCCGATGTGTGCGGATGCGCAGCAGGCGTTCGCGACGTCGGCCTGACGCTATGCGTTTTCGTCATCAGCATCCGTCGATGCACCGGATGCGACCCGCGAACAGCCATCTGCACAACGCTGAAACACGCAGGCTCGGACCAGAACGCGCTTCGCATGGCGCATGGTGCTTGTGCACGGTGCGTGCAGTTGCCGCGCTGGCGCGTCGCGGGCGTGCTGCGCATCGACGCAGACACCGCTCGGCTGCGTCAACGGAAAAAGCCCGGAACGGGCGACGATGCGTCCGTTCCGGGCCTGCACAGGTGAACCTTCGACGGCATCCCCCAACAGGTGCCGTCGGCCGCCGTCAGGGCATCAGCACCTTGTCGACGACATGGATCACGCCGTTGCTCTGGTAGACGTCGGCGATCGTGACGCGGCCGCTGTTGCCCTTGGCATCGGTGATCGAAACGCCGCCGCCGGCCATGCGCGCGGTCAGCGTGCCGCCCTGCACGGTCTTGAGCATGGCCTGGCCGCCGCCGGCCTGGATCTGCTGCGCGAGCGCGGCCGCGTCAACACGGCCCGGCACCACGTGGTAGGTCAGCACGGTGGTCAGCGTGCCCTTGTTCTCGGGCTTGAGCAGCGTGTCGACCGTGCCCGCGGGCAGCGCGGAGAACGCGGCATTCGTCGGCGCGAACACGGTGAACGGCCCCGCGCCCTTGAGCGTGTCGACCAGGCCCGCGGCCTTGACCGCGGCGACCAGCGTGGTGTGGTCGGCGGACTTGACCGCGTTGTCGATGATGTCCTTGTTTGCGTACATCGCCGCGCCGCCGACCATCGGGTTCGCGTTCGCCGAGGCGCTGGCGCCCGCAGAAGCGCTCGCATCGGAACGGGTATTCATGGAATCGGTCGCGCAGCCGGCGAGGGTGAACGCGGCGGCGATGGCGAGAGCAGTCAGTTTGATACGCATGATCGGAACTCCGTGGAAAGGAAGATGCGCGGCCGCGGCGTGCCTGTGACACCGGCGCGCAGTGGCTGCGACTTCCCTACTTACGTGG
>CADCUA010000500.1 GCA_902805755.1 uncultured Lysobacter sp. | reverse complement strand
TCCTCGTACCAGCGCCGGCGCAGGCGGCCGATCCACATGCCGGCAATGCCGGCAACCAGGCCGAGCACGGTCGCGTCGAACGCAACGATCACGGCCGAAGCGAGCTTTGCGGGGTCGCCCTGCCCCAGCGCGGCCAGGCCCGGGCCCAGCGGAATGATCGTCGCCATCAGCCCGAGCATCGGCGGCACGCGCGCGAGCAGGTCGCAGCGCTCGATGCGCCGCCGCGCCAGCCGTTCCACCTGCGCGGGGCTTGCGTGCGCCTCCAGTTGCCCGAGGCCGCGCCAGCGCTCACCCAGCGCGAGGCCAAGCTCGAGGAACGCGACCGCGCAGGCCAGCACCAGCACCGCCATCGCCACGGGAAGCAACCGCGCGATGAGATCGTGCAGGCCGTCGAAATGCGTCATCCAGTCCATCGTGCTGTCCTGTTCGGTTTCTGATTCGTTGAGGTGCGTTCGGTTCCGGCGGGGCCGCTATCGCAGCGATACGCGGATATCGCACAGACCCCGGCATTGATCGGTCCGTGCAGCGTGTTTCGCCACTGACCGATCCACCGAGCACGACAGGTGCGAAGCGCAGCACCTGGTGCGCGATAAGGGAATGTCCGCGTCCTTGGACAAAAGCTGCTCATGCACGACGCCCGTGTGCGGGCGCGCACGGTATTGCCAGTTCGCAGCCCGGGCCGCGCTCGGTCATTACGTGGCTGCACGAGCGAATACGCGCATCCCGCGCGATGCACACGCACGCCTTCGTATCGCATCGCGATTCGTGCGCGCACACCACTCACGCGACGGCCGCACGCGGCGCCGCCATGCCGCGACGCAGTCCGAGTGCCACGAGCGCCAGCAGAACCAGTGCAATGAGTGCGAACGGCAACGGGTGCCGCGCAACCAGTGCACGCGCCTGCGATGTGCGGTGCAGTTCGCTCACGCGCGCCGGGGTGGCAGCGGCACGCGGCGCACCGGCGGTCGCGGTCGCTGCAGTTGCGGCAGTGCGTGCGATGCCGGGCGCCGGCGTGCGCGTCGCACGTTCGGACGCCCGTGCGCGCGGCGTGGCGGATTCGTCGCGCGACGCTTGCGGCGTCGCACTTGCAGCCACGCGCGAACCGCGCGCGCGTTCGAGCACGGCGGTGAGCGCGGCGCGCGAGGCCGGTTGCAGCTGCGGCTGCAGCCATGTCCACATCGGATGGTTCGGTGCGGTGTGGCCGCTGCCGGGCAGACCGTTGCGCGCAACCAGCCGCGTGAGATCCTCACCGAGACGGCGCACGTTCGCTTCCGGCGTCTTCCATGCACCCTTGTGCGCGGCCACCAGCATCAGCGCCAGCATGTGCGCCTTCACCTGCTGCGCGTGGCCGGTCTCGAGGAATTTATCGACGCCGATGCCGTGCGCATCGTCCAGGTACACGCGCTGCACTTCATCCCAGGCCCAGTCGCGCACGATGTCAGGTCGCGTGACCTGCCAGCCCCAGAGGTTTTCCAGGAATTCCTGACTGAACGTGCGTGCGCCGGCGTAGCCGTGCTTCATCAGCGGTGCGATCCACGCGGGATTCAGGAACCGCCCGCGCAACTCGCGCATCAGCGCCGCCTGCAGCGGTTCCACGTCCGCGCGTGCGGCATCGGCGTTGTAGAGCACATATGCCTCGGGCACGTTCCCGGTCAGCGTTTCGGCCGCAAGCGACAGCCCGCCGAGATAGTCGAATGCATCGTTGTTATCCAGCAGGCCGTACAGGTGCGAGGCGCGGCCGTGGTAGCTGCGCGCGACGTTACGCACGCCGAGATCGAACGCGCGGTGCGCGGCTTCGCCCTGCGCGTCGAGTCCGTAGGCGTGGCCCATGCGCGTGAGGTACACGCGTGCGATCTCGCTGCGTTCGCGCCAGGCGCCGGAGCGTTCGACGAGGCGGTTCACGCCGGCGCCGTACGCACCGGGCGCATCGCCGAAGATGCGCCACGCGGCTTCGCGCCCGGCCTGCTGCACGGCCACGCCGTCGGCCTGCAGCGCACGCACGCGCAGCAGCCACTGGCGTGCGACGCCGTTGTCGGCGAGCGCCTGCGCGCCGCGCGCGGCGTGTTCGCCCAGTGGTGCGAGCGCGGCCTCGAGCGCGGGCGCCAGCTCCGGGTGCTCGCGTTCCAGCGTTGCAGCG
>CADCUA010000499.1 GCA_902805755.1 uncultured Lysobacter sp. | reverse complement strand
CGGCATCGGACCGATCACCCACTTCGACGCCACGAATTTCACCACGCGCATCGCGGGTGAAGTACGCGGTTTCGATGCCACCCGCTGGGTGAGCGCAAAAGACGTCAAGAAGATGGACCCGTTCATCCACTACGGCGTTGGCGCGTCGCTGATGGCGTTGGAAGATGCCGGCCTGGTGATCGACGATTCCAACGCGGAGCGCGTCGGTGCGCTGCTGGGCTCGGGCATCGGCGGGATCCTCGGAATCGAGGAACAGACGGTCAAATTCAGCGACGGCGGTCCGCGCAAGATCTCGCCGTTCTACGTGCCCAGCACGATCATCAACATGCTGCCCGGTCAGGTTTCATTGATGACCGGCGCGAAAGGCCCGAACTTCTCCGCCGTATCCGCCTGCGCCACATCGAACCATTCGATCGGCATGGCGATGCGCATGATCCAGTACGGCGACGCGGACGTCATGATTGCCGGCGGCGCCGAGCGCGGTTCCTCGCCCACGTCGATGGGCGGCTTCTGCGCGATGAAGGCGATGTCCACACGCAACGACGAGCCCACGCGCGCGTCGCGGCCGTGGGACAAGGAACGCGACGGCTTCGTAATGGGCGATGGTGCCGGCGTGCTGATCCTCGAGGAGTACGAGCATGCGAAGGCGCGCGGCGCACGTATCTATTGCGAGCTCGCCGGCTTCGGTGCTACCTCCGATTCGTTCCATATGACGGCGCCCAGCGACACCGGCGAAGGCGCGGCGCGCTGCATGGAAATCGCGTTCCGCGATGCGGGCATCAACCCGGACGAGATCGGCTATGTGAATGCGCATGGCACGTCGACGCCGCTGGGTGACCTCGCCGAAACCATGGCGATCAAGCGTGCGCTTGGTGACCATGCGTATCGCACGATGGTCAGCTCGACCAAGTCGATGACCGGGCATCTGCTCGGCGCGGCAGGTGGCGCGGAAGCGGTGTTCTCGGTGCTCGCGCTGCACACCGGCATCATCCCGCCGACGATCAACCTGGATTCGCCGGGCGAGGGCTGTGATCTGGATTACGTGCCGAATACCGCACGCGAAGCCAAGGTCGACGTGACGGTTTCGAACGGGTTCGGTTTCGGTGGCACGAACGGGACGCTGGTGTTCAAGCGCGTCTGATTGCACTGGCTTGCGACGCGCGTTCTTGGCAACGGCAGCGGAGCGCGCACCCTCGATCGACCTGCAGTTGGTAAGACGCCGCACGTTACTTGAGGCGAAGAAGATGCGCCCGGTGCGCTTCGCGCACTTGATCGGTTCCGCCGTCGGTGCGTGAGTGATTCGGATGACCGCGAATGGCCGTGTCCGGTCGATGTTGCGACAAACCGCGCACCTGCAGCGGCGGCCGGTGCGGCGCGTTTTCACGGGACTGTAGCCATGCATCTGACACGCGCTCTCCCCGGTGATTTCGACCTCTTGGACCTGCACCGCCTGGCATCCGCGCGTTATCCCGCGTTGTTCGAGTCCGCAGCGAGCGGCACTGTCCACGGCCGCTGGGACCTGTTGCTGGTTGCGGACGGTCGCTCGGTTCGGCTCGATGCCGACCGCATCGTTCGCGACGAGCGCGACGTAACGATGGCGGGCGCGTTTCTTGATGTGCTCGACCTGCAGTGGCGGAACGAACGCTGCACGTCCGCCGCGCACGACCTGCCGTTCCGAGGCGGTTGGGCGGTATTCCTGGGTTACGAAATGGCGGCCGAAGTCGAGCCGGTATTGCGCCTGCCGTCGGCGCCTGGAAGCCTGCCGCTGGCGGCGGCGCTGCGTTGCCCGGCGGCAGTGTTGCGCGATCGTTCGAATGGACGGTGTATCGCGGTCGCCGAGGCCGGGCATGAGCAGTTGCTGGCGTCGATTGCAGCCGACATCGAGCGGCTGCAAAAGCAGGGCGTGTCAGCCCCTTGGGTGTCGCCGCAAGCGATCGACGAAGACGAGCCGGCCCGCTTCATCGCCGGCGTCGAGCGCGTGATCGAATACCTGCGCGCGGGCGACGTGTTCCAGGTGAATCTGTCGCGTGGCTGGCGTGCGCAGTTCGACGCCGCGCCCGCGCCGGCGGCGCTTTTCCAGCGGCTCCGCGAACATAATCCCGCGCCATTCGCAGGCGTGTTCGCGGGTGAAGGCTGGGCCGTGGTGAGCGCCTCGCCGGAGCGACTGGTATCCGTGCGCGGCAACGTGGTGGAAACGCGGCCGATCGCAGGCACGCGTCCGCGCAGCCCCGGTGATGACGACGGCCTGCGCGTGCGGGAGCTGGTCGGTCACCCGAAAGAGCGGGCCGAGCACGTGATGCTCATCGACCTCGAGCGCAACGACCTGGGACGCGTGTGCAAACCGGGCACGGTGGAAGTCGACGAGCTGATGACCGTGGAAAGCTACGCCCATGTGCACCACATCGTCAGCAACGTGCGCGGCATCCTGCGCGACGGGATTTCTCCGGGCGATGTGCTGCGTGCGGTGTTTCCGGGCGGCACGATCACCGGCTGCCCGAAAGTCCGGTGCATGCAGATCATTTCCGAGCTGGAGCGCGAAGGGCGCGGCGCCTACACCGGTGCGATGGGGTGGCTCAATCGCGACGGTGACATGGACTTCAACATCCTGATCCGCAGCGCGGAGCTCGAAGGGCAGGCGCTCAGGTTCCGCACCGGCGCGGGCATCGTGGCTGATTCCGATCCGCAGCGCGAGCTCGATGAAACGCGTGCAAAGGCCCGCGGCATGTTGCGGGCGCTGGGATGAGTACCGGCAGCCGTCGGCCCGACAGCGAGGCGAGCACGGCCGGGGTGAGCCAGTCCGCGCGCGCTGCTGCCGAGGTCCAACGTGTGCTGTTCGAAGGCGAGTGCAGGGTGGACGTGCTTGCGACCGATGACCGTGGCTTCGCCTATGGCGACGGCGTGTTCGAAACAATGCGCGCGCATTGCGGTGCGCTGCCCTGGTGGGAGCGACACTGGGGGCGTCTTGCGGCTGGTGCGCACCGCCTCGGGTTGTCATTGCCACCCGAAGCGTTGGTGATCGAGCAGGCGATGGGGCTGCTCGCGGGCGGAGGGGGGGTGCTGAGATTGCAGGTGACACGCGGTCGCGGCGGACGGGGCTACGCGGCCGCGGCCGGCGGCGTCCCAACGTGGGCCCTGTCTCGCCATGAGGTTCCGGTCACGCCGCCCGAAGGCATCGTGCTGCGATGGTGCGAAACCCGCCTCGCGCTGCAGCCCCTGCTGGCGGGGATCAAGCATTGCAATCGCCTTGAGCAGGTCATGGCGCGCAACGAATGGTCTGACCCCGGAATCCACGAGGGGCTGGTGTGCAGTCTCGAGGGGGACGTCGTCAGCGCCACCGCGGCCAATCTGTTCGTCTTGCGCGACGGGGAGTGGCTCACGCCGCAGGTCGATCGCTGCGGCGTCGCAGGTGTGTGCCGAGCATGGGCAATCGATGCATTGCAGGCGCGGCAAGCGCGGATCCCGACTGCCGACGTAGCCAGCGCCGAGAGCCTGTTCGTGTGCAACGCCGTGCGCGGTATCCTGCCGGTCGCCCGCCTGGGCGATGTGCACTGGCCACTCCACCCCGGGGTCGTCGCACTCCGCGCCCGGCTTGCGTCCGAACATCCCGCATTTTCCAGTCCCACCCAGTCAGGGAGTCTCCGTGAGCCGTAAGCGCAAATCCCGTTCCGGTGGGTTCTCACTGTTCCTGCTGCTGGCGCTCGGCGCACTCGCGCTCTGGGGCTGGCAGCGATATACGAGCTTCGCCGACGCGCCACTGTCGGGCATCGAAGCGGGCGAGGCGGTGGTGGTGAAGCCGGGCGATTCGCTTCCGATCGTCGTTCGCAAGCTACGCGATCTGGGCGTGACGGACGGACAGACGCTTGAATGGCGTGGCCTCGCGCGACAACTGGGCGCCGCGGGCCGGTTGCAGGTGGGTGAATACCCGCTGGAGCCCGGCATGACACCGCGCGACCTGCTGACCGCGATGCGCGATGGGCGCGTGCTGCAACGACGCTTCACGATTGTGGAGGGCTGGAACATCCGCGAACTGCGCGCGGCGCTTGCACGTGCCCAGCCGCTGGAACAGGAAACCGCGGACCTTGGCGAAGCGCAGTTGATGAGGGCGCTGGGCAAGCCTGGGCAGCATCCGGAAGGCCGCTTCCTGCCGGAAACCTATGTCTACACGACCGGCGACAGCGACCTCGACGTCCTCAAGCGCGCGCATGCCGCGATGGAAAAAGCGCTTGCCGAGGCATGGGCGCGCCGGCATGCCGCCACGGTGCTGAAGTCGCCGGAGGAGATGCTGGTGCTCGCGTCCATCGTCGAGAAGGAAACGGGCGTCGCCGCGGAGCGGCCACAGATCGCCGGATTGTTCGAGCGTCGCCTGAAGATCGGCATGCGCCTGCAGACGGATCCCACCGTCATCTACGGCCTGGGGGCGAGCTACGACGGCAACATCCGCAAGCGCGACCTGCTCACTGACACGCCGTACAACACCTACACGCGCGCCGGCCTTCCGCCCACACCGATCGCACTGCCCGGCGCGGACGCGCTCAACGCAGTCGCCAAGCCCGCGCCCGGCGAAGCGCTGTACTTCGTGGCGGTCGGCGACGGCAGTGGCCGGCACCTGTTCGCGCGCACGCTCGATGAGCACCAGGCGAACGTGGCGCGCTATCTGCGCAACTACCGCGCCGCGCAGACCAAGACCTCGCAGTGAGCGAACAACGCCCCGCGCTCGTCAGGCCGCCGCGACTCATCAGCCTCGAAGGCGGCGAAGGCGCAGGCAAGTCCACGGTGATGGCGGCGCTGCGCGCATCGCTGGAAGCCTCGGGCGCCGAAGTGGTGTGCACGCGCGAGCCGGGTGGTACGCCGCTGGCCGAGCGCATCCGCGCGATCCTGCTCGAAGCCACGAACGAGGCGCCCTGCGCATCGGCGGAGTTGCTGTTGATGTTCGCGGCACGCGCGCAGCTGGTGGAAACCGTTATCGGGCCGGCGCTGGAGCGGGGCGCGTGGGTGATCAGCGATCGGTTCACCGACGCCAGCCACGTGTACCAGGGCGCGGCGCGTGGTGGCGACCTTGCGCTGATCGCCGAGCTGGAGCGACGCATCGTCCGGATCGAGCCTGCGGTAACACTGCTGCTCGATGTATCCGTGGCCGTCGGCCGCGCGCGCATCGGTAACCGCGGCGCACTCGACCGCATCGAGGCCGAGCGCGAGGAATTCTTCGAAACCGTGCGCGCGGCGTATCTGCGCCGCGCCGAGCAGCACGCCGATCGTTTCCATGTGATCGACGCGTCGCAGTCAGCCAAGGCTGTCGCGGCGCAGGCGGTGGCCGTGCTCGATGCGCACCGGGAGGGCGTTCAATGACACCGCTCGCGCCCTGGCAGCAGCGTGTGCACGAGCAGGTGGTCGCGTCCATCGACGCCGGGCGACTGGGCCACGGCCTGCTGTTCGCTGGTCCTGAGCACCTGGGCAAGGCCGCCGTTGCCGAGCGCCTCGCCGCACGCCTGCTGTGCGAGCGGCCCGAGGGCGCCAGCGCCTGCGGCCGTTGTCGCGGCTGCCAGTTGTTTGCAGCCGGTACACACCCGGATTTCCACCGTGTGTCGTTCGTGCCGAACAAGGAAGGCACGCGGATGCGCACCGAGATCGTCATCGACCAGATCCGTCGGCTGTCGGAGCAATTCGCGCTGACACCGCAGTACGGCGGTGCGCAGATCGCCATCATCGAACCCGCGGATGCGATCAACCAGGCCGCCTCCAATGCGCTGCTGAAGACGCTGGAAGAACCCGTTCCGGGCCGATACCTGTGGCTCGTCAGCGCGCACCCGGCCCGTCTGTCGGCGACCATCCGCAGCCGCTGCCAGCGGGTGCTGTTCACGCTTCCGCCGGAGTCAGAGTCGCTTGCCTGGCTGCAGGCGCAGGGGCATGCGGACGCCGCGGCGCGCGAAGCACTGTCCGCAGCGCGCGGTCATCCCGGGCTCGCGAATGAGTGGTTGCAGGGCGGGGGGCTGGTGCTGCGCCGCGAGGTGGCGAACGATCTCGCGCGGGTGGCGCGCGGCGAAGCTGCACCGGTCGAGACAGCCCAGCGTTGGGCGGCCGACGAGCAGGTCCATCAGCGCTTGAGCCATGCGGCGGACCTGGCCGTGGTCGAAGCTTCGCGCTTGACCGACCCGCGACGCACGCGCAGTCTGGCCGCCTGGTTCGACCGGGCGAACCGCACGCGCGAGATGTTGCGTACCACCGTGCGTGCGGACCTGGCGATCGTGGAATTATTGATGGCCTGGCGTAGCAGCCATGGCGGGACAGAGTCGAGCGGCACGGCCGCGGGAGGAAGGCGGCGATGAGCGCAACCGGTGGTGGTGCACGACAGGGGATCCTGACCC
>CADCUA010000498.1 GCA_902805755.1 uncultured Lysobacter sp. | reverse complement strand
GCAGAACTCGCGCGCCGTCACCACGCTGGGTCGTATCGGTACCGGCGCGCGTGGCCTGGTGCTGATCCCGATCGGCTGGTTCGTTTTCAACGCGGGGCGTCACTACAGCGCATCGACCGCAGCCGACACCGGTGAAGTGCTGCAGATGCTCGATCGTGGCGGGCTGCTGGCGATCGTCGGTCTCGGGTTGTTCGCGTACGGCCTGCACCAGATCGCGAAAGCGGTGTATCGCCGCATCAATCGCCCGACCTGACGCACTTGCAGCAGCGGCGCCATGCAGGCGCCGCTGCCATGCACATCAACCGACCGGCATTGCGAAGCCTGCGCTTATCGCCGCACGATACAGGCAGATCACATTCCCTGATAGAGCGCGCAGGCGCGCTTCGCCCCACGGCCAGTGCTCGTTGATTGGGCGAGTGGTGCATACATAGCCGCTGCCCTGCGGACGAGCCACGATTTCATCGATCCGCTCGCATTCGAAACAATGACGACACCGGCATTGCTCGCCGGCTGCGCGAGGTCATGCACGGAGAGCGTTGCTTTGCCTTCGGGCCTTCGAAGCGCCTGATGAGCACCGACAACCTGCCGGAACCCGTTCCACGTAGAACGCGACGGATGCGTCGATATCGACGGTCGGCAGCGCGACTTGGCTGACGTTCATCCCTCCGGGCCGCTGGCGACCTGGATCTCCACGTCATCAACGCTCACGCGCTGGCCCGCGCGGATCTTGCAGGTCTTGCGAAGCTCCACCTGGCCGTCGACGCGGACATCACCTCGGGCCACCATCGCCTTGCCGGCGCCGCCGCTGTCGCACAGCCCCACGAGCTTGAGCAGCTGGTTGAGTTCGATGAATTCGCGATCGAGTTCGAAGCTGAGCTTGGGCATGGGCGTTTCCAACGGGACCCGATGAGCCTTGCAGGCCTCGGGCACGCATGCAAGCGAGGCCGTGGTTCGATGCGGTCACTCCGGAGCGTTGCTCTCCGGTTGGCCGGGCGGTGGTTCCAGCCCCGCGCATAGCGCACGCTTGCGCGTGGGGCTGAGTTGCTTGATCGCATACTCGGCGCGGCTCGCGCTCGCGCGATCGGCGTAAGGAAAGCTCGCGAGCAGTCGGGCGGGCGGATGTGCGCGCGTGTAGCGTGCCCCGGTGCCTGCGACGTGCTGCGCATAGCGCCGGTCCACATCGACCGCGATACCGGTGTACACGCTGCCATCGCGGCATTCGAGCAGATAGACATACCAGGGGCGCATCGTGCGCAGCGTACTTCAGCGCGGGCGCATGTCACCTGTTGGCACGGGCATCCCCGACAAAGCGGATTTACGGTGCATCGGTCGCGCGAAAGGCAGCCCGCATGACAACGAGCGCGCCCGACACGCAGCCATCAACACGGCCGGGCTTCGTGCCAGCGGCCGATGCTGCGATCATGGCGCATGACTGAGAACACCCCACCGATTACCCGCGCCGCTTCGTTCAACGAGCTGTCACTGTCGCCCGCGCTCGCACAGGGCCTGGACGCGCTCGGCTATACCCAGATGACCCCGGTGCAGGCGCAGAGCCTGCCGGCGATCCTCGAAGGCCGCGACGTCATCGCGCAGGCTCCGACCGGCAGCGGCAAGACCGCCGCGTTCGGCCTGGGCCTGCTGCATCGGGTGGATATGGCACGTGGCGAGACGCAGGCGCTCGTGCTGTGCCCCACGCGCGAACTCGCCGACCAGGTCGCGCGGCAGCTGCGCAAGCTCGCCACGGGCATCCCGAACCTGAAGATCTCCATGCTTAGCGGCGGCCTCGCGCTGGGCCCGCAGCTCGCCTCGCTGGAACACGTGCCGCATGTCGTCGTCGGCACGCCCGGCCGCATCCAGGAACTCGTCGGCAAAAAGGCGCTGTCGCTGCGCTCGGTGCATACCGTGGTGCTGGACGAGGCCGATCGCATGCTGGACATGGGGTTTGAAGAGGCGATCCGTGACATCGTCGGGCGCACGCCGAAAACGCGGCAGACGCTGCTGTTCTCGGCGACGTTTCCCGACGAGATCCGCAGCATCGCCGCGGCCATGCTGCGCAATGCCGTCGAGGTGAGCGTGCAGGGCGGGGCGGAGCGACCGCGCATCGAGGAACATTTCTACGAAGTCGAGCCGGCGCGCAGAACGCAACTGCTGGCCACGCTATTGCTCGAATACCGCCCGGACTCCTGCGTGGTGTTCTGCAATATGCGGCGTGACGCCGACGAGGTTGCCGCCTCGCTGCAGCATTACGGGTTCTCGGCGCTGGCGCTGCATGGCGATATGGAACAGCGCGATCGCGACGAGGTGCTGGTGCGCTTTTCGAACCGCAGTTGTCGCGTGCTGGTCGCGAGCGATGTCGCCGCACGCGGGCTCGATGTCGAGGATCTGGAAGCGGTCATCAACTACGAGCTGCCCACCGACCCGGACGTGTACGTGCATCGCATCGGGCGCACCGGCCGTGCGGGCAAAGGTGGTCTGGCACTGAGCCTGTGTTCGCCGCGCGAGCTTTCGCGCGCGGAGCAACTGCAGGCGCGCCGGGTGGAAGCCGGCGATGCACGGCCGCTGCAATGGCGCACCGCAGTGCCGCTCGGCGGTCGCCCCGGCAATGTGCCCGCTGCGGCGATGGCCACGTTGCGCATCGATGCCGGCAAGACCGACAAGCTGCGACCCGGCGACATCGTCGGCGCACTCACCGGCGAAGCAGGTCTGAAGGCCGATGCGATCGGCAAGATCGACGTGTTTCCGACGCGCTCGTACGTTGCGGTCGCCCGCAATCAGGCCGACCAGGTCGTTGCGAAGCTGCGCGCCGGCAAGATCAAGGGCCGGCGTTTTCGCGTATCGCGCATCTAGCGAACGGGCGAATGCTCAGCGGCCGTTGACGCTGTAGCTTCCCGGTCCCAGCAGCGAGAGCGCGAACGCGCTCGCGAAGAACATCGCCTGCAGTTCCAGCGCCCAACCGCCCTGGCCGTTGAAGCGGCCCAGGTCGCCCATGTGCACCAGATACACGGCGGCCAGCATGTTGACGGCGATCAGTGCGGCACCGAGGCGCGCATGGAAGCCGGCCAGCACCATCATCGGTGCGATGACTTCGCCCACGAGTACGAAATATCCGAGAAAGCCGGGCAGGCCATGCGCCTCGACCAGTCCCACGATGCCGGCCATGCCGCCCCTGAGTTTCGCAACGCCATGCAGCAGCACCAGCGCGCCGAGGACCAGGCGCAGGAAGAGTTTGGCGATGTCGTGCTGGGTGTTCGCGTTCATGGCGACAGCGGTGGCAGGCGGAGGCGCAGGATAGTCGCGCAACGCCCCGGATGTCTGCTGCAATACGCGCGCCGCTACGGCGGCACCTCAACGGAATCAACCCCAGAAGGAACGACCATGCTCGCGTACGTCACCATCGGCACCCAGGACCTCAAGCGCGCAGGCGCGTTCTACGACGAACTGCTCGGCATCATCGGCGGCAAGCGCTTCATGGACGAAGAGACGTTCGTTGCCTGGACGAACTCCGAGCGCGGCGCCGGGCTCGGCGTGACATATCCGTTCGATGGCAGTCCCGCGACGGTCGGCAACGGGGTGATGGTCGCGCTGGAGTGCAGCAGCCGCGAACAGGTCGACGCACTTCACGCGAAAGCGCTCGAGCTCGGTGGCAGCGACGAAGGCGCACCGGGCCAGCGCATGGAATGGTTCTATGCCGGGTACTTCCGCGACCTGGATGGCAACAAGCTCAACGCCTGCTATATCAGCCAGGGCGGCTGATATCTCGATCGGGCATTAACGCCTGTCCGGGCACGGTGATGCCGGCCCGGACAGGAGAACTCTCGTGCAGAGCAAGATGCTTCGCTTCGGCGAAGGCTTTCGCGTTGCATTCAACGTGCGCAAGGTGCAAGCCGCGGAAATGGTGCTGGCGCCCGGCGATAGCGAAGGCGGTTCCGACAATCGTCATCGTGGCGCGGACCAGTGGCTGTATGTCGTGGACGGCACCGGCGTGGCGATCGTTCTGACCTCAGACGGCAAGCGCCGTCGTATCGCGCTCAAGGCGGGTCGGCTGCTGGTGATCGAGAAGGGCGAACGCCACGAGATCCGCAACACCGGGCGCACGTTGCTGAGGACGCTGAACTTCTACTACCCGCCTGCGTTCGATGCGCAGGGTGATCCAGTGGGGCCGGGGCGCAAGTAACGCTCCGGCTCGTGATGGGCAGGGCTGCCTTGTTGATTCCAGACGGAGCATCGGCATGAACATGCGGATGCTCCGGCCATGGCAGCGCGGCCGTGAGCTGCTCGGTGAACGGTCGCTGCCGCGGAGCACACGCTCGCCTGTAGCGGGCGATGCTGTCGTGGTGCTCCACTGGCTTCGATAGATGGCGAAGCGTCGGCCGGGCGCGGTGCACACGTGCCGTCGGCGTGAACCGCATCCGCATTCGTCAGCCCGTACGCGCCCTGGACAGCGCGTCGCGGAGTGTGAGTTGGGTGGGTATCCGCCGCGCGGGTCAGTCGCTGCTGTGTGTCCAGAGCAACTGGAACTCCAGCTCCTCTTCATCGCCGCTGCGTTCGTGTTCGACATTGAACGTGGCATCGGCCGGGATGCGCAGCTTCTCGCCCGCGACCTGGATGGTGAATGCCTTGCCGGTCTCGATGGAATCAGCCAGCCGCCGCAGCTTCGCGGCGAACTGCGTTCGTGAGTAGCTGCGGGTGAGGTCGCGGTCGGTCATGACGTCGTCCTTGACCGCTGATGGGTGATGCCGTGACACGATCGATTACGCGCTGCCGATGCGCAGGGGCTCAGCGGACCGGCACTTTGACGCGTCGGCCCTGCCATGCCAGGACCGCGCCATCCGGCGTGATCTCTTCGATCACCGCTGCGCCGACGCGGTCGCCTTCGCCCATGCGGGAGCCGTCGAGGATGACGAAACGGTCCGCAGCGGCCGGCGCCCACAGGTGCATGCTCATGCGCAAAGGCGGCAGCGTTCCGCGCTCGGCGGTCGACAGGTCGGCAAGCCGCAGCAATGCATCCGGCGAATTTCCTTGCTGTGCCTGCGCTGCGTCCGGCATCGGCGGCGGGCTCGCGACGACCGCGGCCACTGCCGGCGCCGTAGGCCGGATGGGACGAGGCGCAGACGCGATCGAAGCCGCAGGCGCGGCAGCAGGCGCCGCGGATGCTGGCTGTTGCGCTGCGACCGTGGACTGCAGAGGCGCAGGCGGAGTGGCCGGTTGCCGGATTTCTGCCGGGGGCGAGACCGTTGCCACCGGCTGCGGCGCTTGCGGAGCGGGTCGCGGCGAGGCGGGTACATCGGTCGGCACTGCCGGATCCGGCGTCGCCACGGCGGCCTGATCGGCACCGGGCTGGGCGGCGGCGTTGGTCGGCGCAGTTGCAGGTTCCGTGCGCCACCATGCGAGCGCCACCAGCAGCACGACTACAGGAGCTGCCAGCCACCATGCCTTCGGCCTGGCCGGGGGTGCGACGATCGGCGCGCTGGGCGCGGGCGCGTCGAACAACTGCGGCGCCTGGCCGCGACGGCGTTCGGCTTCCGACTTGCGCAGCGCTTCGAGAATCAAGGACATCGCTTACTCCACCATCGATTGCAGCTGCGGGCCAAGGTCCGCGCTCGCCAGAGCCAGTCGGGTCGCCGGGCCGGGCAGGCCGTCGGCCGCGAGTCCGTGGGCGCGCTGGAACTGCCGCAGCGACATGTGCATCGCATCGTCGAACACCGCGGGACCGGCATGTGCCAGACGCGCCTTCAGCCAGTCCACCGCGGGGCCTGTACCGCCCGGCGGCAGCGGTGCGCTGTGCAGCTGGGTCGCGCTCCACAGCGCGGTGTAGCGACCTGACCAGTGCGAAGCGAGTGCCGCGCGGCTGATGTCCACGGCCTGCCCGTCCAGCCAGAGCCGCGCACGCTGTGCGTCGACCGCAAGCAGTACCGCCGTGGCCGGCCCCGTGGCGCCGTCCAGCCCGAGCAGCAGCGGGCGGCCCAATGCAGCCAGTTCGTCCAGCGATGCCTGGCCCCGTGCGCAATGCAGGCCGGGTGTCGGCACCGGTGCGCAGCTGCGCAGGCGTGCGAGCAGTGCGTCATCGGCCGGCAGATCCCACAAGCGCAGCAGTTCACGCCAGGCCCCGGCATCGGATGCGGCCGCGCCGGCCAGTCGCGTCGCGAAAGCCGCGTCGTCCAGCCGCGCCGCGGCCGGTGCGGTGGCTGGGTCGGCCGGCACAGTGCGCGGGGATGCTCGCGTGACGTCGGCGGTTGCAGTGGTTTGCACGCGTGTCGCGTTCGCCGGGGCGATCGCGTCCTGCTGCCACCAGGCAATGCCGCCCGCGACCAGCAGCACCGCGGCGATCGCGGCGGCCGTGCGCAGCATCACGGGCAGGTGGGCCGCGCGTTTTTGCAGGCATGTGGGCGCGAGCGCCTCGTCCGCCGCGCGATCGACCACGGTTTCGTCCAGCGTCGTGCGTTCGAGCACGAAACCGGCCAGCAGCGTGCGCTCGGAGACCACGTTGATCAGCCGCGGCACACCGCCGGTGCGGGCGTGGATGCGCTGCACCGCGCCGGCCGTGAACGGCGAGCGCGTGCCGCCGGCCACGGCGAAACGGTGGCGCAGGTACTCGCCCGTTTCCGGAGCTGACAGTGGCAGCAGGTGGTAGCGCGCGGTGATGCGCTGCGCGAGCTGGCGCAGGTCTTCGCGCGCGAGCATCGTGCGCAGTTCCGGCTGGCCCAGCAGGATGATCTGCAGCAGCTTCTGGGTTGCGGTTTCCAGATTGGTCAGCAGGCGCACCTGCTCCAGCGCGTCGAACGAGAGGTTCTGCGCCTCGTCGATGATCAATACCACGCGCAGTCCCTGCGCATAGGCGTCAAGCAGGTACACGTTGAGCGTATCGACCAGCGGCTTGATGCTGCCGCGCCGACCTTCGATATCGAGGTGCAGTTCCTCGCAGATCGTTTCCAGCAGTTCGACGGGCGATACGCGCGGGTTGAGCACCAGCGCCACGCGCGTGTTCTCGGGCAGTTGCTCCAGCAGCAGGCGGCACAGCGTGGTCTTGCCGGTGCCGACTTCGCCGGTGAGCTGCACGAAACCGCCGCCGCCGCCCTGGCCGATGCCGAACGTCAGGTGTGCAAGCGCATCGCGGTGGCGCTCGCTGAGAAAGACGAAGCGCGGGTCCGGGGTGATCGAGAACGGCGGTTCGGCCAGGCCGAAGTGATCCAGGTACATCGCGTCACGGTCGGGGCAAGCGGGCCGCTAGCCTGCCACGATCGCGAGCAATTCGCGCGCCGTCAGTCCGCGACATGCTTGGATTCGGCGGTGGCCAGCGCCTCGGGCTGGTTCACGTCGCTCGGGCGGCTGCCCAGCAGCGGGTGCACCAGCACCGCGCCCAGGATGACCGCGACGCCCACGTAGAACTGCGTGGACAGCTCGCGCTGCTCACCGAGCAGGATGATCGCGAGGATGATCGCGTAGACCGGTTCCAGGTTGACCGCCAGTTGCGCGGAGAACGCGCTCATATGGCGCAGCGCAACCAGCGACAGCGCGAACGGCAGCAGCGTGCACGCAAGCGCGAGCGCCAGCAGGTACAGCGTGTCGCGTCCGCCTGGCAGGACCAGCAGGTCGCCCGCGAACGCATCGGACAGGCCCGGCAGCAGCGGCATCAGCGGGGCGAGCAGGGTGAGCGTGATCGTGCCGGCGCCGAGTTCGATCGCGGTTACGGTCAGCGCGTCGCCGTGTTCGACCAGACGCTTGTTGAGTGACCCGAACAGCGCGACCAGCAGCGCCGACACCGCACCGACCGCGATACCGAGCCGCATCTCGCCCGGCACGCCACCGACCACGAGCGCGACGCCGGGCAGTACCGCGATGCCGAGCACGACATCGCGCTTGGACAGCCGCGATCGCGCAAGCCACGGCTCCACCAGTGCGGTCATCACCGTGGCCAGCGCGATGCACGTTGCGCCGACCGAAGCGTTGGATAACTTGATCGAGCCGTAGAACGTCAGCCAGTGCAGCGACACCAGCACGCCGATGCCCGCGTACGACCACACCAGCCGCGCCGGCATCGCGCGCACGCCGCGCCACACGCGTGGCACCAGCGCGAGCGCGGCGACGACGATCAGCATGCGCCACCACACCAGCGGCAACGCAGGCAGGGTGATCAGCTTGCCGAGGATCGCGGTGAATCCCCACAGCAGGACGCAGAAGTGGATCTGCAGGAACGCGCGGCGGGTGTCGGTCATCGGCATCGGCGCATTATCCGGTCCCGTGCGTGCGCAGCCGGTGCTGCAGTTGGCCGTTAGGCATGAAGCGATGTGCATGTGCCCGCCCGCGCGGCGTGTTCGAAAGCCCTCAGTCCCGCGGCAGCGCGAGCAACCAGTCGACGAACGCGCGTGCCGCAGGCCGCAGCCGGCGGTGCGACGGCTGCACGACGTAATACGACCAGCGGGCCTTGATCGACGGACCCGGCAGTCGCGCGAGCCGTCCCGAAGCGAGGTACGGCTCGACGATGCGCTGGCGCGCAAGCACCGCACCCAGCCCGGTCGCGGCGGCTTCGAGCGCGCCGGTGGAGTCGGTGAAGCGGTAGCGCTCGTCCGGCGTGATGCCGAGCACCTTCGCGGCGCGGAACCAGTCCGGCCAGCCCTGGCGTGCGTTGTCGGCGACCAGCGGCAGCGCCGCGACGTCGCGCGCGGTCGACGCCGCGGCCACGCCGGGCATTGACCGCGCGGCGACCGGGAACAGCTGTTCGTCCAGCAGCGGCATGGCCTGCACGCCTGGCCATTGTCCCGGGCCGTGCCGTATGGCGAGGTCCGGGCCGCTGTCGTCGAAGCGCGCCAGTGCGAAGCCGGTCTCGATGCTCAGGCGCACCTCCGGATGCGCCTTCGCGAATTCCGGCAGGCGCGGCATCAGCCATGCGCAGGTAAACGAATGCAGCGTGGCGATGCGCACCAGGTCGCGGTCGGTGCTCGCGGCTTTCAGCCCGCGCAGCACGTCCTCGAGGTCGGCGAGCGAACTGCTTGCCGCATCGGCGAGTTGCCGCCCGGCGGCGGTCAGCGCGACGCCGCGTGCATGACGCTGGAACAGCGGGAGGCCGAGCCTCGATTCGAGCTTGCGCACGTGATGGCTGACCGCGCTTGCAGTGAGGTGCAGCTCCTCGCCTGCGTGGGCGAAGTTCTGGTGGCGCGCGGCCGCCTCGAAAGCGGCCAGGGAGGAAAGCCATTCCGCACGGGTGCTCATCGTAGCCTCAAGCCAGATTGTGGTCCGACCCCGAAAGTATGCGCTTGCGATGCCTGCTGCGGCTCGGAGAATGTCATCCGACCGCAACCTCGCTCATGTCTGGCGCAGGCATATCCAGCCCGCGGCCGGCTCGGCTCCACATCCAGAGGCATCGTCATGGCTGCACTTTCTTCTGCCGCGCCCGTCCCCACCGCCACTGCCACGGCCCGGTGGCTGACACCGCTCGAACTCGCCGCGCTCGGCGCGATCTGGGGCGCGTCTTTCATGTTCATGCGCGTGGCGGCGAAGGATTTCGGCTCACTGGCGCTGGTCGAAATGCGCCTGGGCCTCGGCGCGCTGGTGCTGCTGCCGTTCCTCTGGCGCGAGCGCGCTGCGTTCACGCGGCAGCTGTGGCCGAAGCTTGCGCTGATCGGCGCGATCAATTCGGCAGTCCCGTTCGCGCTGTTCGCATGGGCGGCGCAGCGCGCACCGGCCGGCATCGGCGCAATCACGAACGCGATGGCCGTGCTGTTCACGGCGCTGGTGGGTTTCATGTTCTTCCACGAAAAGATCGGGCTGCGCCGCGCGCTTGCGCTGCTGGTCGGCTTCGGCGGCGTGGTGGTGCTCGCCAGCGGCAAGACGGCGGGGTCGAACGTGGGCGGCGCGGTCGTGGCCGGCTGCAGCGCCGCGTTCCTGTATGGCGTCGGCGTGCACCTGCTGAAGCGGCATCTGGTGGGTCTGCCGCCGGCGGCCGTCGCAGCAGCCACGCTTGGATGCGCGGCACTGCTGGTGCTGCCGTTTGCAATCGCGCAGTGGCCTCGCGACCCGGTGCCGCTGCGGTCCTGGGGCGCGGCGATCACGCTCGGCGTGCTGTGCACGGGAGTCGCGTATGGGCTGTATTACCGTCTGATCCGCCGCATCGGCGCCGGCCGCGCCGTTACCGTGACCTATCTGGTGCCGCTGTTTGCGGTGGCCTGGGCGTGGATGCTGCTCGGAGAGCCGCTGACGCTCACGATGGGTATCGCCGGAGCGCTCATCCTCGGCAGCGTCGCGCTGACACAGCGTGCGCCGAAGTGAGCTTCATTGTTCGGATGCGCGCAGGCGACGCGTCCTGATGGACGCGCAAGCGAGATCGACCGCCCCATCGCTCAGCTGGTGACTCGGTGTGGCGACATGCCACGCCCCTTCAATCAAGTACAAGGGCTCAGCAGACGCGTGACTCAGTGGTGGTACTTGCGCTGGCCGCCCGACGCGCTCGGGCGGTTCAGGGTCGGCTGCTCCAGCGGGTCGTGGCTGCCGAACCACCATAGATGGCCTTCGATATCGCGACACGCATAACCGCGGCCGCCATACGCCTGATCGGCAAGTGGGATGACCACTTCCGCGCCCGCAGCCACTGAATGCCGGTAGTGCGTATCGACATCGTCGACGACCACCCAGCAGCTCTGCGTTTCGCGTCCGCCTGTCTCGTCCGGCTGGACCATGTGGCGGTCCCACGCCGTGCCGTCTTCGGCGCTGCCCAGGATGACCTGTCCGCTGCCGCAATTCAGCCGCGCATGGTGCACCACATGCCCCTCGGCATGGATGACTTCCGGCTCGAAGCCGAACGCACTCTGCAGCCAGTCGATCGCGACGAATGCATTGCGGTAACGCAGCCACGGAATGACGTTGCCGCCTGCTACCGCACTCATCTGATAGGCCCCGGAAAATGGAATGAAGGACGAGCCTAGCGGTGCGGGCCGTGAAGCCCGTGTATCACTGCTGAAACCCATCAATACGTCATTCAGGCGTTGTGCCAGTCTTCGTCGTTCTCGAACTCGACAAGCACGTCCAGATCGAATGCCAGAGCCTCGACGGCCTCGCGCACGCGACTGGCCGCCAGCTGGTTCGGAGCTTCGACTTCGAGTTCGTGCACGCCGGGGCCCTGATCGTCCGGCAGGCCGGCCGAACTGGAGTCGGCATCGTCCAGGCGCGGCATCAGGTCGGCGACCTCTTCGACATGCTCGACGCCGTCAATACTCTGCAGGAGATTGCCGATCGCGCGCGCATCGTCGCCGCTGCCGGTCACTCGGAGTCGCATCATGGGCATGGAATGCATTCCGCATTGGGGTTGGAGCAGGCTAGGAAGCGCGCGGCCAACGCGGCGTGACGGCGCGCGTGCGCGAGGTCGGCTACCGTTCTCCCATGACCGAACTATCGACCCCGACCGACGCCGCCAGCTCCGCTGGCGCATCGACCGCTACGGCTACCGTCACCCTGCGCCCGCTCGAGCGCGGCGACCTGCATTTCGTCCATCAGCTCAACAACAACCGCAGCGTGATGAGCTACTGGTTCGAGGAGCCGTACGAGTCGTTCGTCGAGCTTGAAGAGCTGTTCCGCAAGCACATCCACGACCAGTCGGAGCGCCGCTTCATCATCGAAGACGGCAGCGGCAACCGCGCGGGCCTGGTGGAGCTGGTCGAGATCGACCACCTGCATCGGCGCGCGGAGTTCCTGATCATGGTCTCGCCCGAGCAGCAGGGTCATGGCTTCGCGAAAGCCGCGACGCGCCTCGCGATCAATTACGCGTTCCGCGTGCTCAACCTCTACAAGCTCTACCTGCTGGTGGACGTCGACAACGCGCCTGCGATCCACGTCTACGAGCACGCCGGCTTCCAGCGCGAGGGCGTTTTGATCGACGAGTTCTTCAGCGACGGCCGCTATCACGACGTGGTGCGCATGTGCATTTTCCAGCACGAAGCGCTGGGACAGGATCCGGGCACGCGCTGAGACGATCGATCGGCGCGACCGTACGCGAAATGCGTGCGTTGCCGTATATCGCAGGACGACTGGTCTGCGTCCGACGCCGTGCTCATCCGAACCGGCATGCCACGGCGCCGGTCACGCTTACAGGCGCCGGTCCCGGTGTGGCCCGGACCGGCGCGTCTACGCTGCGGTTCAGTCGGTCCGCTCGTCCTGGTTGCCCACGGCGTGCCCCGGCGATGCGCTGGAGAAGCCGCTGCCCTTCTGGCTGTGACCGCTGCGCCACTCGCGACCGGGCGACCCGAATGATTTGTCGCCGTTGTCCACGCGGATCACATTGCGCAGCTCACGCACGCCGCGCACGGAGTCGGCGATGTCCTCGGCCAGGTGCTTCATGCGGCGCTCCGGCACTTCGCCGGTCAGCGTAACGACGCCGTCCTCGACCGAAAGCAGGATCTCGCTCGCGTCCACGCGCTCATCGTGCATCAGCCGCTCGTTGATCTCCTCGGCAATCAGGTGATCGCCGCGCACGGCGTTGCGCGGGCCGCGACCGCGATGGCTGGTGCGCTGTTCGGTGCTGCCGGCCTGGTGCTGTCGGTCGTGGTGCTGTCGGAAGTCACCGTACGCCCCGAGCCCGTCGTGCCCGAAGCGGTCCTCGTGCGGATGCTGCGCGCCCCAGGCGCGGGACGTCAGCGACGGCATGTTTTCGTACGGTCGGTCGCCGGGGTTCGCGTTGCGGTCGAAGCCGGGGTCTCGGGTGTTCATGGTCAGGGTCCTTGTCGGAAGAGGCATGGAGCCGTTCGCCCCGACGTTAGGGCGACCCGTGTTACAGCAACGCCAAGGAGAGACACGTCAGGCGACGCTCGAGCTTGCCGCCGCATGCGCCGGTTCTGTGACGCGGCACGCTCAAGACTTGCGCATTCGCGTCGTTATCAAGTGCATTGCGGTATTTCCCTGGATGAACTTCGATGCTCCTGATCGTTGGCGCTGTCATTGTGCTCGCAAGCGTGCTTGGCGGCTTCATGATGGTGGGCGGCAAGCTGCTGGCCCTGTGGCATCTCAACGAGATCATCGTGATCTGCGGCTCCGCCGCTGGCGCGTACATCATCTCCACGCCGCCCAAGGTGATGAAAGCCGCTGGCGCCGCGTTCAAGCGCGGCGCGCACATGCATCGGGTCATCGTGCATGGACATGATGACCACCGCGGTGTCCGGGCACGCGCGGCGCAGTTCATCCAGCGCCTCGAAGCCGCTGCGGCCGGGCATGGACAGGTCGAGCAGCACCGCATCGGGCAGGGTCTGGCGCGCCTTGATCACTGCTTCATCCGCGCTCGCGGCTTCGGCCACGACTTCGACCGAATCGAATGATT
>CADCUA010000497.1 GCA_902805755.1 uncultured Lysobacter sp. | reverse complement strand
GCACTTGGAGTCCGACCCGCAAATCCGGGGCATGTGTCGTAGCGGCCCGCACCCGCAGCTCAGTGCCACCGAAGCGATCAGGCCGGCGACGTGTAGCACCGTCATGCACGCGCGCAAACTGCGGAAGGTCGGCCGACGCAACGGGCGCCGGTTACTGCACGCCCTCAGCCTGCCAGCCGCTGCAGGATCATCCCGAGCAGGTAGGCCAGGCCCGTGCCCGTCGCGTACCCGAGCGTGCCGAGCAGCGCGCCGACCGGTGCCAGCGAGGGATGGAACACCGATGCGACCACCGGCGCCGAGGCCGGGCCGCCGATGTTGCTCTGCGAGCCGATCGCGAAATAGAAGAACGGCACGCGCAGCACGCGCGCAAGCAGCCACAGCAACAGGATGTGCACGCTGATCCAGACGATGCCGAGCAGGAACAGGCCCGGCCGGTCGAACAGCGCCAGGATGTCCATCTGCATGCCGATGCTGGCGATCAGGAAGTACAGCAGCAGCTGTCCGATCGTCGATGCGCCGGCGCCTTCCAGCATGCGCGCGCGCGTGAAGCTCAGGCCCAGGCCGGCGAACGTGGAGATCGCGACCACCCACACGAACGGCTCGTGCAGGCTGACCGAGCGCGCCCACGAAACATTCGCGCCGAACCAGGCCGAGGCGGGTCCGGCAATCGCATGCGCAAGCCCGACGATGCCGAACGACAGGCCCACGATCAGCATCAGATCGGTGAGTGTCGGAATGCGCGCATGCGCTTCGCGGAACGCCGTGAGGCGCTCCTTGAGCTCCTCGATCGCGCGCGTGTCGGCGCCGCTGCGCGCATCGATCGCGCCCGCCTTGCTCGCCAGGAAGATCAGCACCGACATCCACACGTAGCCCACGCCGACATCCACCACGGCGAACTGGCCGAACGTCGTTGCATCGACGGCGAAGATCTCCTTCATCGCCAGCATGTTCGCGCCGCCACCGATCCAGCTGCCCGCGAGCGCGGTCATGCCGGCCCAGGTGTTGCCTGCGACCGTTTCGGGACTCACCGCCTGGAACAGCAGGAATGCGAGAACCGCGCCGAGCATCACGCTGATCGATGCGGCCGCGTACATCACCAGCAGCTTCGGACCAAGACGGAAAACCGCCCGCAGGTCGATCGACAGCGTCAGCAGCACCAGCGCCGCAGGCAGCAGCACGCGGCTCGCGATCGGGTTGTAGAGCTTGCTGTTTGCACCGTCGATCAACCCGAACGTGTTGTAGAGCCCGGGGATGAAGTAGCACAGCAGCAACGCCGGGATCACGGCGTAGAAGCGACGGAACGGCGCTTCGGGCCGCGATGCGGTCCAGAAGACCGCACCGAGCGTCGCAGCGATCAGGCCGAAGACGACGATGTCGTTGGTGATGAGGGCGGTTGTCGCCTCGGTGGTTTCGATCGCCATCCAATCCTCGTTCTAGCGCTTTGGCACTGCAGGTCAGGTTGTTCACGCACGAGCGGCCGTCGGTCGGAAACGGCAACGTCCGTAGCTGGCAGCCTGCGTATCCAGCAGCCGGCCGCAGCGCAGTATAGAAGCGCGACCGTTAGGCGCCGGATGAGGTCCGTTCCCGCGCAGTATCGAGGCGCGACGGACGGTATGTGCATGCACCTGCACGACCGGACACCTGCACCCGCAGCGGCCGCTACGCTCGGCGCTCGACTTTCTGCAACGCCTCCAGCAGCCGCTCGGGACTGACGGGCTTGACGAGATGTTCGTCGATCCCTGCGGCCGAGGACGCGGCCACGTCCGCCGCCTGTCCATAGCCGGACAGGGCGAGGAGCCTGGATTCCGCGGTCAGCGGATGCGCCCGCAGGCGTCGGGCGAGTTCGTGGCCACTGATGCCCGGCAGGCCGATGTCCAGGATGTAGACCTCGGCCGGCGCCTCACCGATCGACTGCAACGTCAGTTCGGCGTCGGCAAACGTATCGACCTGGTAACCCTGTGCATCCAGCAGCATGGCGGTCGTTCGCAGGGCGTCCGCATTGTCATCGACGATCGCGACGCGAAGCGGCTCCCGCGCTTTCACCGCCGCCACCGGGGCCGGCGGGCAGGCCTGCTGCGCAGGGGCGCTGGCTGCCGGCAGCATGACGGTGAACGTGCTGCCGGTCCCGGGGCCGTCGCTCTTCGCATGCAGGGTTCCGTCGTGCAGTTTCACGATCGAGGACACGAGCGCCAGACCGATGCCGAGCCCACCCTGCGACCGGTCCAGCCATCTCTCGCCCTGGGTGAAAAGCTCGAATACGTGCGGCAGCAGTTCGCGGCTGATGCCCACGCCGTTGTCCTGGACTTCGATGCGGATGCATCCCTGCACGCGGTCCATGCGCATGGAAATACAACCGTGGGCCGGCGTGTATTTGGCGGCGTTGTTCAGCAGATTCGCGATCACCTGCGTCAGGCGGGCCCGGTCGCCGTGCACCCATAGCGGGCCGTCCTCGAGCTGCAGGTCGAGCGTGTGCCCGGCGCTGCCGATCAATCCGTCCACCTGCTCGATCGCAGCACGGGCCGACGCATGCAGGTCGAACGTTTCGCTTTCGATGCGCACCAGGCCCCGCGTGACCCGCGACACATCGAGCAGGTCGTCCACCAGTTCGACCATGTGCTGGACCTGTCGGGCGATGATCGCGCTGGCGGCGTCCACCTGTGCGTTGCCGTTCGAGTGCATGCCCAGCCATGTCGCGGCATTGCGGATGGGCGCCAGCGGGTTACGCAGCTCATGCGCGAGCATGGCGAGGAATTCGTCCTTCCTGCGACCGCTCTCGCGCAACTCGTTCTCTACGCGGTGGCGTTCGGACGCATCGCGGAACACGATCACGGACCCGGAGGCATGGCCCTGATGGTCCCGGATGGCGGCGCTGATGTGATCGACAGGACGTGACGTGCCCTGCTGCGAGTGAAGCATCGCCTGCCCGCGGCCCGGCTGGCCCAGGCGCGCCGCCTGCGACCCGTCGTCATCGATCGCCGTGACATGTACGACCGCATCGATCGGATGACCCAGCGCCTCATGCTTTGGCCTGCCCGTCAGGCGCTCGGCCACGGAATTCATCCAGGTGATGCGCTCGCCTGCATCAACCGCGATCACCGCATCGCCGATACTGCCAAGCGTTGCCTCCAGCCAGGTGCGTTCACGGTGCAGGGCCTGCGCGGCCTCGTGCTGGAGCGCGACCGCGGACTCGGCCACTTGCCGCGCCCGCCCCTGCAACCAGCTCAGCCGGGCAAGCAGCGCACTGGCGACCAGCGCAGCCAACGCCAGCCACGGCACCAGCCACTGCAGCGATCGCGCATCCAGCGCCGGCGTACTGGAAAAGCGGATCAGCCAGGTCCTGCCTGCGACTTCCATCGTGTGATCAGCACGCAGGCGCGCCGAGTCCTGGTGCGGCGGATTGCCTCGCAGCAGCGACTGCGGATCCGGGCGCGGGCCGTCGAAAAGTTCGTAACTGACCAGCTTCGGCGCCCGGCCGCGCGTGCCCGCCAGCAGGTCGTCCACGCGCAGCGGCGCATAGACATAGCCGAGCAGGTCCCCGGGCCGTTTCCCGACCGGACGCGTGTAGACCGCCAGGTACATCAGAAACCCCGCCTGCCTGGCCGGGTCGATCTCCTGTTTCAGCCTGACTTTTCCGGAGGCAACAAGCTGGCCACGCTCGTGGGCTGCCGTCATCGCCGCGCGTCGCACCGGGTCTGTCGCCATGTCGTAACCGACCGCCGCGGCATTGCGCTGGTCCAGCGGCTCCAGGTACACGATGCTGTGGTATTCGGCGCGAGGGCCGTGCGGCCATACGCGGAAGCCGGGGCGTCCCGTGTCTCGTACATCCTGCTCGAAGCCGCGCACTTCGTCGGGATCCAGCTTTCTGGTGAATCCGATACCGAGTATCCCCGGATACTGCCGCCGAAGATCGAGGCTGGCCACGTACTGACGGAACTCGTCGCCGCTGACCTTGTCACTCGCATGGAACAGCCCGGCCGTACCGCGCACGAGCGTCGAGGTGACTGCAAGGCGTTCGCGGATCGCATCCAGTGATTGCGACACCGCACCTTCGAATATCTGTCGATCCTGCTGCCGGATCACCGCGGCCAACCCCGCGACGAGGCTGCCGGTCACGAGCAGGGCGAATACAAACACCACCACCGACAGCGTGATCGGGGACCCGAACACATCTCTCGCCCGTCCTTGAAGCGGTACCTGGCCGTCGGTCACAGGATCATCTTAGACGCAGGTGGTCCGACCGGTGTTATCGCGCGCCAAGCGCATGAGCCATTCTGCGGACATCCACGATACGCCCTGTCCCATGGCGCACGATGTCCCGACACAAGGCTCAACCCGAACGTTCGTGCATGCCGTCCGTGACGCTAGAGCTATCGCGTGGCTGATCAATAGTTACCCGTGCGCGTGGCCGCGAGCGACGCAGCGACGATCTACGAAACGCGCAGCCGGAAGGCCTCCCGCACACGCTCGCGATAGGCGGGCCCGCTGCCCAGGCGTGCGCCCGATGCCAGCCGGAACACGTAGCGCCCGGACTCCAGCATCTCGATTTCCGTCACCGCGGCGATGCGCACGATGCGCGAGCGGTGGATGCGCACGAACTGCCGCGGGTCGAGTTGCGCTTCCATCGCGGCCATGGTCTCGCGCAGCGTCAGTTGCTCCGCGCCGATATGCAGCTCGACGTAGTTCAATTGCGCGACCACGCAGTCGATCGATTGCACCGGCACCATGCGCAGCCGATGTCCGACCGGCACGGGCAGGCGCTCGGGGAAATTCTCGTGCGTACCGGACGCGACGCGCTGGCGCCCGGCGCGTGCACGCTCCAGTGAAAGCCGCAGGCGCTCGCGCGAATAGGGCTTGAGCAGGTAATCGACCGCGCCGTGTTCGAACGCGTCCACCGCGTGTTCGCTGAACGCGGTCACGAACACCACGTGCGGTCGCCACGCCGCCGACGCGCGATGCAGCGTGCCGAAGCCATCCATGCCAGGCATCTGGATGTCGAGGAACACCACGTCCGGTTTCATGCTGGCCAGAGCGGCCGCCGCTTCCTCGCCGTTGCTGCACTCGCCGAGGATGTGCACGCCGTGCTCGGCGCCGAGCATGCGCCGCAGCCGCGCGCGTGCCATCGGCTCGTCGTCCACGACCAGCACGCGCAGCGGAACGTCATCCATCCTGCGCGCCCCGCTTCAGCGGCAGCGACACGCGCACCCGGCTGCCTCCGCCCGGCAACGGCGCGAAGTCCAGCGACTGGTCCTCGCCGTACAGGCATTCCAGGCGGTCGCGCGTGTTCGCCAGGCCCAAACCGAAGCCCGGTTTGGACGGCACGCCGGCACCGTCATCGACCACTTCGAGCACCAGGCGGTCGCCTTCGCACCAGGCGCGCACTTCGACCCTGCTCGGCGACTCGCGCTGCGCCACGGCATGCGTCAGCGCGTTTTCCACCAGCGGCTGCAGCATCAACCGTGGCACCTGCGCGTAAAGCGCGTCCGGGCTGATGTCACGGTGGAAGTGGAGCCGATCCCCGAGCCGCACCTGTTCGATGCCGATGTAGCAGTCGATCACGCCGAGCTCGTCGTGCAGGGAGGTGTACTGCTGGCGACCGGACTCGAGGCTGTGGCGCAACAGCCCGCCGAGCTGCACCAGCATGCGGTCGGCCGCGTCCGCATCGTGATGCACCATCTCGGCAATCGAGTTCAACGCGTTGAACAAAAAGTGCGGATTGAGCTGCGCCGACAGCGCGTCCAGGCGCGCCTGCGTCAGCCGCTCCTGCAGCACCTGCGCTTGCCGTTCGCGTGTGCGTGACTGCTGCGCATAGACCAGTGCGTGGCCGACGCCGATGATCAGGCAGCCTCTGAGGGCATCCTTGAGCATGTTGCCGACCAGCACATCGTTCCATTGTGGCGGCTGGTTGTACCAGCCGATCCAGGGGTGCAGCATCAGCATCGCGGTGGAACGCAGCGCCCCTACGGTCAGGGCGGCGAGCAGCAGCCACGCCAAAGGCACGATCCAGCGTTCGCGCTGCAGCGGCATGCGCGCCGCGCACCACAACAGCCACAGCGTGCACGGCACCCAGAGCGCGGCGTTGCCCATCTCCGATTGCAGGACGTCCTGCACCGTCGCAGCCCGGCCGCGTGCCGAGAACACGGCCAGCAGCTGGACGGTCGAGATGAGGCCGTTCAGCGCCCACCAGCCGACCACGCCAATCACGATGAGCCAAGGGACTTTGCGCATTGCGGGTCAGGCTAGACCGCAGCTGCATTGCCCGCAATCGCCGGTGCCGCGTTCGTCCCCGGTTCCGGCCTGTTCGTCCCTGCGCTGATCTGCGAAGACGCTCGCGTGGATACGTTGCGGCTCCGACGATCCCGTCCTGAGGCCTGCA
>CADCUA010000496.1 GCA_902805755.1 uncultured Lysobacter sp. | reverse complement strand
CTAACTGCCGCTGGCCTAGAGTCGATCCCGGTCCAGCACTACTCAGATCCTCGGTGCTGAAGGCCCGTCACACGCACGATCGGTGCGTGACCAATGTCGAAGCGGCGCATGGCGCTGCACACAACGGAGTGACAGATGGCTAACAACAGCGGTTCGAACCAGGGCAATCGCGGCGGTAATAACCGCGGCAACAACGCCAGCAATGGAAACAGCGACAACCGTGGCTTTGCGAGCATGGATTCCGAGCAGCAGCGCAAGATCGCGCAGAAGGGCGGCGAGGCGGTCAGTCAGGACCGTCAGCACATGTCGGAAATCGGGCGCAAGGGCGGCGAAGCGTCCGGTGGCAACAACCGCGGCGGCAACGAACGCTGATCGATCGAATCACCACCCACCACCTGCAAAAACGCCCGCGATTGCGGGCGTTTTTCTTTATTCCAGAAGAAACCGCACGCGGACTGTCAGAAGCCGTAACGCAGGAAACCGCCGTCGACCGCAATGCATTCGCCGGTCACGTAGCTGGCAGCCGGCAGGCACAGGAACGCCACCGCCGCCGCAACTTCCTCCGGCTCGCCGATGCGGCCCAGCGGCGTGCGCAGCAGCACCTCATCCAGATAATCCGCGTCGGCAAGCTTGCCGGACGTGCGCCGCGTGCGGATGTACCAGGGCGCGACCGCGTTGACGCGGATGCCGTCCTCGGCCCATTCCACGGCCAGGTTCCTCGTCATCTGGTGCAGCGCCGCCTTGCTCATGCCGTACGGCGCGCCGGTGCGCACATGTGTCGTGCCCGACACGCTGCCGACGTTGACGATGCTCGATGCGGCATGACGCAGCAGCAGCGGGTGCGCATAGCGCGAGAGTTCGAACGCGGAGAACACGTTGACCTCGAAGATCTCGCGCCACTCGTTGTCGGCGTATTCGGTCGCGGCCTTGCTGAGGTTGCCGCCGGCGTTGTTGACGAGGATATGCAGGCCGTCGCCGAAATCCTCCACCCAGTCGAGCAGCTCGCGGCGGTCCTCGTCGACCGCGAGGTCGGCGACGAACGCATGCACTTCGCGCTCGGCAAATTCCTCCGCCAGTTCCACGCGCGCCGCCTCCAGCGCCGGGCCGTCGCGCGCAGCCAGCAGCACGTCCGCGCCGAAGCCGAGCAGTTCGCGAGCGATCGCGCGGCCGATGCCGGCGCTGCCGCCGGTCACGAGCGCCAGTTGCCCATCCAGGCGCCACCGTCTGGGATCCATCAAGTCTCCGGCGCCTGCGGCGCGATCAGGCCGCGCCAGCGCGGCGGGCGTAGGATAGCCGCACGCCCCGAGGAGAACGCCGCGATGAAAGCTGCCGCACTCGTGATGCTGTTGCTGCTGGCTGCATGTTCCAAGCCGACCGCGCCGGACAAGGAACAGCCGCCGGAGCCGCGTGCAAGCGCATCCGCCGCTGCTGCGGCGGTCGCGTAGCTGCACCTATCTGGCTCAGGCTGCGAGGCGCGCGGCGCGGTTGCCGGAGCGCGGCGCGGTTGCCGGAGCGCGGCGCGGTTGCCGCACTTGTGATCCGCGAAAGCCGCAAGCGCGCCCATCGTCATAGCGTGCGCGTGCCGGGCTGCGCAGCCCGGGACCAGGCACGGCGCAGCGCATCCATCGATGCTGCACCGTGCTGCGCGCCAGGGCGGCGCGCGGCTGTGTCGCTTACAGCTCGCAGAAGCAGTACGCGAGCGCCTTTACCGGCACGCCGCGCGTGGGCTGGATCGCGCTTTCCAGGAATTTCAGGTCGCTGGCGACCTGAGGCATCGCATGCGCGAGCAGCCCGCGCGCGAAATCCGATTCGCGCAGCCACGCGCCGGCAATGCGGCTTTCGGCCATGCCGGTGAAGAAGCGCTCGAACGGCGTGGCCGCCTTTTCGACATAACGCACGCGGTACTCGTCGCTCTTGCCGAGCTTGGCGCGCCGCGCGGCATCGTCGATCGCCGTCTGCAGGCCGCCGACCTCGTCCACCAGCCCGCGCTCGCGCGCCTGCGCGCCGCTCCACACGCGGCCGCGCGCGACCGCATCGACCTGTTCGACTGGACGCTTGCGCGCTTCGGCAACCTTGCCGGTGAAATCGCGGTAGCCCTTGTTGATCACCGCCTGTATCACCTGGCCGACGCCGGGGTCCAGCGGGCGGGTGATGTCGAATGCGCCGGCAAAACGCGTCGTGCTCACGCCGTCGGTGTGCACGCCGATCTTGTCCAGCGCGCGCGGGATCGTCGGGATCAGGCCGAAGATGCCGATCGAGCCGGTGATCGTGGATGCGTCGGCGTAGATGCGATCGGCGTTCATGCTGATCCAGTAGCCGCCGGACGCGGCCAGGTCGCCCATCGACACCACCACCGGCTTGCCGGCCTTCTTGAGTTCGATGACTTCACGGCGGATCTGTTCGGACGCGAACACTTCGCCGCCGGGCGAATCCACGCGCAGCACGACCGACTTGACCTTCTCGTCGTCGCGCGCGTCGCGCAGCAGCGCGGCGGTCGATTCGCCGCCGATCGTGCCCGGCGGCTGTTCGCCGCTGGTGATCGAGCCTTCGGCGACCACGATCGCGACCTGGGGCCGTGCATCGACCGCGCCCGGCAGTGCGCGTTCGAGATGGCCGATGTATTCGCCCAGCGAGACCTGGCGGAAGCCACCTTCGGCATCGTCGTCCGCTACGCCGCGCTCGGTCAGCAGGGTTTCGAGTTCCTCACGTGTCTTGAGTCCGTCCACGAGCTTGCGGTCCAGCGCGTAGCGCGCGAGATCGCCCTGGACGGCCTCGATGCCGGCCGGCATCGATTCGATCTCCGCGGCCAGACGCGCGGGGTCGAGCTTGCGCGCCTTCGCGATGTCGACGAGGTAGCGCTGCCACACGTCGTTCATCCAGAACAGGTCCGCTTCCTTCGCTTCCGGCGACGCCTGGTCCAGCACGTAGGGCTCGGCCGCAGACTTGTATTCGCCGACCTTGAACAGGTGCACGTCGACGCCGAGCTTGTCCTCCAGCGCCTGGCGGTAGTACTGGCGATAGCGCGAGAGGCCTTCGAGCAGCATGCCGCCCATGGGATCGAGATAGACCTCGTTCGCCTGCGCGGCGAGCAGGTACTGCTTCTGGTCCATCATCTCGGCGAATGCGATCACCTGCTTGCCGCTGGCGCGCACACGCGCGATCGCGGTCGCGACCTCACGCATCGACGCCATGCCGCCACCCTGCAGCTCGTCCAGCTGCAGCACCACGCGTTCGATGTTGCGATCGGTGCGCGCAGCATCGAGCGCGCGTAGCACGTCGCGCAGCTGCACTTCGCCGCGGTCGTCGCCCATCGCCTTGCTGATCGCACGGCTCGCGGGGTCGGAGGTGTACTGCTCCACCAGCGCGCCCTTGGGCGCGATCACCAGCGTGCTGCGCTCGAGCAGCGGCTGGGCGCGGTCACCGGCGCCGAGCGCGGCGATGAATGCGAACAGCAGCAGCAGGAACAGCAGGTTGAACACCAGCCGCCGGGTGAAGTTCATCGCATCCCACAGGCCGATGAAAAAACGCGCGACCGGGCCACGACGACGGGGTTCGTTCATTGATGCACTCCAATACAAGGCGTGCAGCCTACCGGCCGCGCGCACGACGGTCATCCGCCATTCGTCACCACGCCAAGTGCGGCACGTCGCGGTTCATTCATCCACTTCCATCAGCCCCGCCCGCTTCGCAAGGCGCTGTGGCGTGCTCGCGCGCCACAGTCGCGCGCCGAGCAGCACCGCGGCGACGCTGAGCCCGGCGATCAGGCCCAGCCACATGCCCTTCGGGCCCCAGCCCAGGCCAAGCCCGAGCCCCGCGCCCAGCGGCATGCCCACGCCCCAGTACGCGAACGCCGCCAGACCCATCGGCACGCGGGTGTCGTGCAGCCCGCGCAGCGCGCCGGCCGAGAGCACCTGCACGCCATCGGGAAACTGGAACGCCGCCGCATACAGCAGCAGCGAGGCGGCAAGCGCCGCGACCGCCGCGTCGTCGGTATAGAAGCCGACGACCACCTCGTTGCCCAGCAGCAGCGCGGCGCCGGAGAGCAGCTGCGTGCCGAGCACGATCACGATGCCGGCCACGGCGGCGCGGCGTACGCCGGCCAGGTCGCTGCGACCGAGCGCGTGGCCGACGCGCACGGTGGTCGCTTCGGCAAGCCCCATCGGCACCATGAAGCACAGGCTCGCGACGTTGATCGCGATCTGGTGCGCGGCGGCCGGCACGTCGCCTAGGCGCCCGATCAGCAGCGCGGTGACGATGAACAGGCTGCCTTCCATCATCACGGTGACACCGATCGGCAGGCCGGTGCCGAGCAGCCCGCGGATCGCCGGCCAGCGCGGCGGGTCGAAGCGCTCGAACAGGCGCAGGTCCGCAAAGCGCCGCGCGCGCCACAGCACCAGCGCAAAGCCCGCCGCCTGCATCCACATCATCGCGGCCGACGCGATGCCCAGCCCGCCGGCGCCCAGTTCCGGCAGGCCGTAGCGCCCGAACGTGAGCGCGTAACCCAGCGGCATCAGCACCAGCAGCCCCGCGGCACTCAGCACCATCGTCGGCTGCGTCCAGTGCAGCCCTTCGGCCAGGTAGCGCATGCAGAAAAACAGCGTGAGCGCCGGCACGCCCCAGCGGATGCCGTGCAGGAACGCGCTCGCGCCCGGCGCGATCGCGCTGGAGATGCCCATCGGCTCGAGCGCATGCACCACGAACGTGAGGAATGCGAACAGCACCACGCCCAGCAGCAGCGCCAGCCACAGCGCCTGGCGGAACAGCGCACCGATCTCGCCGCGGCGGCCGGCGCCGTCGAGTTGCGAGACCGACGGCGGCAACGCCATCAGCGTGCCCATCGGCACCACGACCGGCAGCCAGAACAGCGCGGTGCCGACCGCGACCGCCGCCAGCGTCTGCGTGCCGTGGCGCCCGGCGATCACGCTGTCGACGAAGCTGATCAGCCCGGTCGACACGTGCCCGGCCACGAGCGGCGCGGCGAGCACGGCGGTGGTGCGCACCTCGGCGCGCAGGCCCGGCAGGGGGGAAATCAAGGACATCGGACGGTCCGGCGACTGCGGCCGCGCGGCCGTGAGGGCTGGCGCTGGTGCCGGTTCGCGAGGGCGGCGAGTGTAGCCGGCGGGCGTGCATCACGGGTCAAAGATGGCCTGCAGCCGCCACCGCGCGCTCGGCAGCGGGGCCGTCTGCAGCTACCCTGCGCGCCTGCACCGACGGCGCGAGCAGCGGCCCGGGGACGGTGTGGCGCACAGCGACACGAAGGATCGACCATGCACACCCGCGATGTTCCGACCGCGTGCGAAAACTGCACGACACCGCTTGGCGGCGCCTACTGCCACGCCTGCGGCCAGGCCGCGGCGAACCCGCTGCGCCACACCGCCCACGCGATCGAGGAAGTGTTCGAATCGTTCTGGCACCTCGACGGCCGGGTGTTTCGCACCCTGCGTGAGCTGTTCCGCCCCGGCCACGTCGCCAGCGCCTACCTTGCCGGCCACCGCGTGTGCTACATCGCGCCGCTGCGGCTGTTCGTGGTCCTGACGGTGCTCACGTTCTTCATCGGCACGCTGACGCTGGACCGTGGCGAGCCGGTTTCGATCGTGCAGGTGGACACGCGCGACCTGAGCGTCGACCGGGCGACGACCGTGGTGGAAGTCGAGCGGCGGCTCGAGCAGGCGATTGCGGAACTGCGCGACGAGCGACGCGCCGCCGGCTGGGTGCCCGGCGCCGCGCAGGCATTCGAGCAGAGCGAGCGCGAAGTGCGCGCGCAGGCCGCCAAGCGCATCGCCAGCCTGCGTCGCACGCAGCCGTCTGCCACGGGTGCGTCCGGACCGCCGGCGTCAGCCGCGCCCGCATCAGCGCCCGAATCGGTGGCCACCGGAACCGGGACCGCGGTGCGGACTGCCGGCGGCGAGGCCGCACGCGCGGCGGTCAAGGATGAGGAAGGCGAGAGTTTCAACGACGTCGTGTCCGAGCTCAGCGTCGGGACGCGACGTAACCCGCTCCAGCCTTGGCACGAAACCGGTAACCCGTTCGACATCGCCTGGCTGCCGCCGGTGGGAGACCGCTGGCTCAATCACAAGCTAGGCAATGCCGAACGCAATGCCAAACGCTTCAACGGGGGAGAGGCCTCGTTCGTGCGGGCGATGCTTGCCGCGGTTCCGAGCGCACTGTTCGTGCTGGTGCCGGTGTTCGCGCTGCTGCTCAGACTGCTGTACCTGCGCAGCGGATACAGCTACCTCGAGCACCTGGTCGTGGCGCTGTACAGCCATGCGTTCCTGCTGATCTCGCTGCTGGCGTTGTTCATGCTGCAGGGCATCGGCGCCGCAGTGGCACCGCAATCGGGCGCGCAGGCTGCGCTCAACCTCGCGCGCGTCGCGGT
>CADCUA010000495.1 GCA_902805755.1 uncultured Lysobacter sp. | reverse complement strand
TCGCATCCGCAAGGGCGAGGACACGATCTCGGTCACCGGCAACGTGCTGCGCGATTACCTCACCGACCTGTTTCCGATCATGGAGCTGGGCACGAGCGCGAAGATGCTCTCGATCGTGCCGCTGATGGCCGGTGGCGGCCTGTTCGAAACCGGCGCCGGCGGCAGCGCACCGAAGCATGTGCAGCAGTTCGTCGAGGAGAACTACCTGCGCTGGGATTCGCTGGGCGAGTTCCTTGCGCTCGCGGCGTCGCTGGAGCACCTCGCCGAGCGTTACGGCGATGCGCGCGTGCGCGTGCTCGCCGATGCGCTGGACGTTGCGAACGGCCGCATTCTCGACGAGAACCGTTCGCCGGCGCGCAAGGTCGGCGAGCTCGACAATCGCGGCACGCATTTCTACCTGGCGCAGTACTGGGCGCGCGCGCTGGCCGACCAGAGCACCGATGCCTCGCTGCAGGCGGTGTTCGCGCCGCTCGCGCAGCGGCTGGAAACGGACGAGGCGAAGATCCTGGGCGAGCTGACCGCGGTGCAGGGCCAGCCGGTGGAGATCGGCGGCTACTACCAGCCGGACATGGCGCGCCTGTCGCAGGCAATGCGCCCGAGTGCGACGCTCAACGACGCGCTCGCGGCGCTGCGCACGCACTGACGCATCGCACTGCAATCTTCGCGTTTGCGTACAAGGCCCGGCATTGCCGGGCCTTGTTGTTTCGGCGCTGCATGCGCGGGTGATCGACCGCGGAATCGACGTTGAGCGACGCGGCTGTTCGCGGCCGCCGTAGGCCGTGCTTCGCAGGCTCAGGCGGCGCGATCGGCCTGCGCGAGATAGCGCATCACCGCGCGTTCGTGCTCGACCGCCGACAGCTCCGGCGTGCGCACTGGCGGCGTCACCGGCGGCGCGTGCGGCATTTCGGCCCCGGGCCCGTAGCGCCGCGCGAACACCGGCGCGGCCGGCGCACGGAACGCCTGTCGGGAATGGTGCAGCCAATCGCTCTTGAACAGGTACATGACGGTTTCCTTTGCGCGTTGGATGCCGTGCACGCTACGCATCGAAGATGACCGGACGACGCCCGCGCGTTTGCAGTTCGATGGCACGCGCATGACGCGGGCGTGGCGCGCAATGGCTCCTGCACACCGGTACAGGTAGGCTGATGGGCTTCATCCCCGCTTGGAGTCGCTGCATGAAAACCCTGTTGCTTGCCGCCCTGATACCGACCCTGCTGGTCGCCTGCGCCACGCAAGGCGGGTCGACCGGCAGCGACGCCGCCAGCGCGACGCCGGCCGCTGCGACGTCGTCGACCACGATCAACGCGCCGATGCCGGGCACGGTGATCCTGGCGGATCTGGACGCCGCCCTGCAGGGCGGCTGGCGCAGCGCCGAGAACCGTGCGCGCGACGTGCATCGCCATCCGCGCGAAACGCTGGCGTTCTTCAACGTCGCGCCGAACCACACCGTCATCGAGATCACGCCCGGCGCCGGCTGGTACAGCGAGATCCTTGCGCCGTACCTGCACCTCAATGGCCAGTACATCGCCGCGGTCGTGGACCCGGCCTCGCAGGCGCAGCCGCGCGCGAAGGAGTACTACACCAAGGGCAATGCCGGGCTGACCGACAAGTTCGCCGCCGACACCGAGCGCTACGGCCGCGCACGCACGGCGCTGTTCGATCCGGCGAAGCCCGCGTTCGGCCCGGCGGGTTCGGCCGATGTGGTGCTGACGTTCCGCAACGTGCACAACTGGCGCTCGGCCGGCACCGCGGAGTCGATGTTCAAGGGCTTCTTCGAGGTGCTCAAGCCCGGCGGCGTGCTCGGCGTGGTCGAACACCGTGCAAAGACCGACGTGCCGGCGGACGACAAGTCCGGCTACGTGGGCCAGGCGCAGGTGATCGCGATGGCGCAGGCGGCCGGCTTCAAGCTCGATGCCCAGAGCGAAATCAACGCGAACGCGCGCGACACGAAGGACCATCCGAACGGCGTGTGGACACTGCCACCGGTCAAGCGCCATGACGCAAAGGACGCGGCGAAGTACGAAGCGATCGGCGAGAGTGATCGCATGACGCTGCGTTTCGTCAAACCGCGTGCCTGACGCGGCACGCGTACCGGAATGGGTCAACAGCGCGCCGCTCGGTGCGGCGCGCTGGAAACTCGTCTGCATCACGCAGCG
>CADCUA010000494.1 GCA_902805755.1 uncultured Lysobacter sp. | reverse complement strand
GCATGACCCATGGCTGCGCGCAGCTCGTGGCCAACCTCCAGGCCGTCGACAGCGGATCAGCTTCGCTTTTCGACGTGATCCATCAGCCTTCGCGGCATCGCCGGCACAATAGGCGCTCGTCCAAGCGTCCGGCACTCCATGGCACCAATCCGTCTGACCCTGATCTGCCTGCTGGTTGCCACCAGCACCGTGCTGCACGTCGTGCCGCTGCTGCTGGTCGCGCTGCTGAAGGCGATGCTTCCATCCCAGCGGCTGCGCAGGGCCAGCGATCCGATGCTCACAGGCCTGGCGGAAAGCTGGATCGGCGTGAACAGCTGGGCGCTGGAGCACTTCACGCCCATGCGCCTGCAGGTGGAGATGGACGCGGCCCTGCGCACGGACGGCCATTACCTGATGCTGGCCAACCACCAGAGCTGGGTGGACATCCTGGTGCTGCAGCAGGTGTTCAACCGGCGCATCCCGTTCATGCGCTTCTTCCTGAAGCGGCAGCTGTTCTGGGTGCCGCTGCTGGGGCTGGCGTGGTGGGCGCTGGATTTCCCGTTCATGGGCCGCTACACGCCCAAGCAGATCGCGCGCCGCCCCGAGCTGGCCGGACGCGACATCATCGCCACCCGCCACGCCTGCGAGAAATTCCGCGCGATTCCGGTGACGATCGTGAACTTCGTCGAAGGCACGCGCTTCACCCTCGCCAAGCACGCCCGGCAGGGCCCGGGTTACCAACACCTGCTCAGGCCGAAGTCCGGCGGCGTGGCATTCGTGCTCGACGCAATGGGCGAGGGCCTGCACGCGATCCTCGACGCCACCATCGCCTATCCCGGTGGACGCCCCACGCTGGTGGACCTGCTCTCGGGGCGCGTGCGCGAGGTGCGTATCCATGTACGGCTACGCCCGATTCCCGTCGAGCTGCTGGGCGGCGATTATCAGAACGACCGCGCGTTCCGCGTCCGCTTCCAGCAGTGGATGAACGGCTTGTGGCATGAAAAGGATGCGGAAGTGCAGCGGCTGCTTGAAGGTTGATTGCCGCGCCGCATGCACGCGGCCGGTGCGGTGCAGAAGGGCAGGGTGATGCAGTTGCGTAATGCGCCTCGCAACCGTCGCCTGGTATCCGGCCCTTGGCGCTGATGCAGACGGGGCATTCTTCCCTGCGCCTGCAATCAGCTGGTTCTGAAGCCTGAAGCCTGAAGCCCGCGGCACTGCCGGCTGTCTGTTATCGAACTGCTCATCGCGCGTGTGCAGCGCGGCCTTCCGTGGCCACTGGTGTGCGGTCCTTCGTTGCGCCGCTTACTCTTCGAATTGCGATTCGTACGAGAGCAGCAGCGGCTTGCGCCCCTGCGCCGTGCTCCGGTAGCCGAACGCCCACAGCTGGTGTCGGATGCTGCCGGTGGTATCGAACACGGCGCCCCGGATCGGCGGCACTTCGTCGCACAACATGGTTGACCGACCACTGTCGTCGGTATTCACGCGCGTGGCGTAAAGCCGCCCGTCCGTCGTGTTGCCGATGGCGAGCGGGATGCCGTAATCGCTCGCGGCCGCCGTCAGCTGCGCGTGCTTGCCCGGCGCTTCGACGCGCACCCAGCGTCCGCTTTCGAAATCGAGCGTGTATGCCAGTGGACGACGGCGATGCGGTGCGCCGATGGGGGCCGTCCAGCCCACGCCCATCGCAGGCGCGGCGGTGTCATCGATCGTGTCGACCCAGCCGGCGCGCGTGGGCAGCCGTACGCGGCTCCAGCCGGTGCCATCGAACTGCAGTGCAATTGCCTGTTCACCGCGCGTCGCGTCGTGGTCGACGCCGAACACGGTCAGGCGGTCGCTGAGGTACAGCGTGGTCAGCGCGCTCGAGCCATCGAGCAGGCCGTCCGCAACCGGCAGGATTCGCCACGCGCTGCCGTCCCAGTGCTGGACGATGCCGCGCGAGGTCCGCGTGCCGGGCACGGTTTCGGTACCGACCGCCCAGGCCTCGCCCGGACCCGCCGCGATGTCCCGCATGTGCAGTTGCGTGCCCGCGCGCTTCGCGAACGCGTGGCGCACCCAGCGGCCGTTCTCGTAATGCAACGCCGCCGTGCCGGCCACGGCCCATTCGCCATCGGCATCGTGCACGCGGCCGACGTTCGGCACCGGCACGCGCATCAATGCAGGCACAGGCGCGTAACTGTCCATGGTGTGGGCGAACGTGCGGCCGTCGGGACCGACGCCGAACGTCACCAGCGTGCTGCTGTCCGGCGCCTGCGTGCCTGCGGTGAGCTCACCCGCAGCCGGCACTTCCGGCCCGATCCGCCATGCAGCCCCATCGGGCCCGCCTGGAAGCGCTGCATTCGTTCCGGCGGCGGCATTGGCGGCGAGGGCAAGCCCGGTGGCGAGGACAAACAATCGGATACGCATCTTCAACACTCCTTGTGATGCCCGCCCGGCGCGCGGCCGGATCCTGGCAAACGGTGATCCCCCTGAGCGGCGCAGCATGCGGGGGCAGGGGTGACGATGCGATTGACGCGTCGGCCGCGACCTGTCGGATCATCGTCCGCAGGACAGTGGTTACTCCGTGCCTGCGCATACAGCCGGTGGAGCCGCCTTGCGAAAGTTGTGCACGCGGGTGGCCAGGTTGCAGCGAAACGCCCGGGTACCCGCCGCGCCGGGTTCCTGGTCGCGTCCTTGCGGACGGCCTGCATGGCACGTCAGCTCGCGGGCAGCCAGAAGCCAGCGTCGCAGCGACCGCTGCCTACATCGGCTTGAACAGATGCACATACGCGCGGCTGACCGGAAGCTCCCGTCCATGCCCGCGCATGCGCACGTACAGACGGCTCGTCTCGTCGCGCCGGGTGCCTTCCAGGTGCGCCACATTGATGAGCGTGGAGCGGTGTACCCGCCAGAACAGGGCCGGGTCGAGTTGGGCTTCCAGTTCCGCGATCGTGGTGCGGATCAGGCGCTCGGCGTCGGCGGTTCTCACGACCGTGTACTTGTCTTCCGCGTGGAAGAACAGCACGTCCTCGACGGCCACCTGATGGGTCAGTTCGCCATGGCTGGCCCTGATGTAGCGCAGTCGCTCCTGAGCCGGCTGGGCCATCAGGCGCGCCAGAACATCCGACAGCGCTGCGTCCGGTGCGGGGCGGGCGCACGCGGCCTTGAGCCTGTCCAACGTACGTACCAGGCGCTCGCGTCCGACCGGCTTGAGCACGTAGTCGAGCGCCGCATGTTCGAACGCCTGCAGCGCGTAACGGTCGTGGGCGGTGACGAACACCACGCGGGTCGGTCCCTCGATGCCCTGGGCGACTTCGAGCCCGGTCATGCCGGGCATCTGGATATCGAGGAACGCGAGGTCCGGACTGAGGCGGGCGATGCACTGCGCTGCCTCGAGCCCATCCTCGGCGACATGCACGATCTCCAGCTCCGGCCATAGCAGCGATAGCTGCTTGCGCAGGAATGCCGCAAGGTGTGGTTCGTCGTCGGCGATTATCGCGCGTGGCATATGGGCGGGGCTCGAGTAATCGGCACGTTGGCGGTTCGCCGGCGCCCCGCGCATTCTCCCCGGCGCGAACGCCGGATGCCACCACGCTGCCTGCAGCCCATCGCCCCGGCTGTCGATTCGTCGCTTGCCGCGTGTGCAGCAACCGGGCACTGCCCATCCTGCGCTCTTCCCCGCCACGCGAAACAAGCCTCATGCCCCGAATGCCTGCGCTCACGTTCCATCTGCTGTGCTGCCTTACCGTGCTGTCCGAACCGGCCTTCGCGCAAGAGGCCAAGCTGCCGATCGAACCGCCGATGGTCGACATCCCGGGCGGTGAATTCGTAATGGGCCACATTCGCTCGCCGCAATCGCAGCCGCTGCGCACGGTGACGATCAAGCCGTTCCGCATGGGCAAGTACGAGGTGACCGCCGCGGAGTTCCAGCGCTTTGTCGAAGTCGCCCGCTACAGGGCCCCGCTCATGTGCATCCAGATGGCGTCGAAGCGCTGGTTTGCCAACGTGCCGAACGACTACTCGGCAGCGACCACGTTGCAGTCCACCAGCAAGTTCGAGCCTGCGACCTGCATCGGCTGGAACGGGGCGGATGCGTACGTGAAGTGGCTGGCCAAGGAAACCGGCAGGAAGTTCCGCCTGCCGACGGAGGCGGAGTGGGAATACGCGCATCGTGCCGGCACAACCGAGCGCTACTTTTTCGGCAACGATGAAACGATGGCCTGCCGCTACGCAAACCTCGCCGACCGTTCCGCAGAAGCTGCCATCAAGCGCGACTTCGGTCTGGAATCGAAGGAGCATGTCGGCGTCATCCCGTGCGACGACAAGGCCGGGTACGCGAGCATCGTGGGCATGTACGAACCCAATGCGTTCGGGCTGTACGACACGCTGGGCAACGTGGGCGAAGTTCTGCAGGACTGCTGGCGCGAGAATTACGACGGCGTGCCGAGCGATGGCAGCGCAGTGGGTGGCACCGAGTGCAAGCTGCGCACGTCGCGCGGCGGCGGCTGGCACTGGCGCGGCCCGCACTCGACGGCGCGCAGCCCGTCGGACGTGAACTGGATCGGTGGCGTGGCGGGGTTCCGCGTGGCGGAGGATCTCGGCCCTGCCGGCTCCGCAGCCGCCGCCAACGCTGCGACGGTCGTGTTCGAACGCGAACTGTCGGCCGCACAGAAGGCCGATCGCGCCCGCCGCGACGCGCTGGCGGAGATCCCGGCCTCGCCGAACTGACCGGTTCGCGACTGCCGGTGCATCATTAGCCATGACCACGCGCCAGACCCTGCACCGTGCGCTGCGCTCCTTCCTCGTGCTGAAGAAGGAGCGCCGCGACCCGCTGTGGGCACGCGTGGTCGTGGGTGGGGCGCTGGTGCTCGGCATCGCGCTGGTGCTGATGACGGTTTCCGTGTTCCTGATGGCGGTCCCGGAGGCGGGCTGGTGGAGCAGTTCGCTGGTCAACAACCTCGTGCTCGGCCTCGGCGTGGGTGTCACCATGCTGCTGGTGCTCCGCCTGTGCGAGCGCGTACTTCCGGCGCGCACGCTCGCGCTGCTCGCCGCAAGGCAGGACTGGCGTTCGGTGGCCGCCGTGACCGCCATCCTCATCATCGGCATGGCGCTCGGTACGCGCGTCGCCTACGTGATCCTGAGCCGCATATACGACTTCGACATGTGGAAGAAGCTGTCGGGCGTTCCGATGGTGCAATTGAAGTTCGGCATGTTCGCCCTGCTGGTCATCGGCGCGAACTGGATCTGGTGGCTGCTGCAGGCCAAGGAGAACGCGCTGGCCAAGCAGGCGGCCGAGTCGCAACTGCGCATGCTGCAGGCGCAGATCGAACCGCATTTCCTGTTCAACACGCTCGCCAACGTTCAAAGCCTGATCGGCAGCGACGGTGTCCGCGCACAGCTGATGCTGGAAGCGTTCACCGACTATCTGCGTGCAAGTCTCGGGCAGATGCGCGTGACGGATGTTCCCCTCGCGGTCGAGCTGGAAACCGCACGCTGCTATCTACAGCTGATGCAGATCCGCATGGGGCGGCGGCTCGCGTTCTCGATCGAAGCCTCGGAGGAGGCCGCGCAGGCCATGCTGCCGCCGCTGCTGCTGCAACCGCTGGTGGAGAATGCGGTGCACCATGGGCTTGAGGCCAAGATGGGAGGCGGGAACGTGCGGCTGCGAGCTCTTGTCCACGGCGGGCAGCTGCAGGTCACCGTTGATGACGACGGCATCGGGCTCGAACAGGCACGTCGGGCAGCGCGCCCCGGGCAGGGCACCGCACTGGCGAACATCCGCGAACGGCTGCATACGCGCTATCCGGGCATGGCCACGCTGCAGATCGACGCACTTGAATACGGAACCCGGGCCACTCTGGCGCTGCCGTGGCACGCCGTGCAGGCGCAAGCGCGATAGGCCGGCGTGGAAATTCCGTGAGCGGATGGCGTCGAGCGACGGCCTCGCATCTGCTGCCGGCATACCGCGTCAGTACGCGCTGGCCGCTATCATCCGACCATGTCGAAACTCCTGCTCAACCTGCGCCACGTGCTCGACGACGAGGCCGACGACGTGCGCGCGATGCTCGATGCGAACCGCATCGAGTTCTATGAAACGCCGCCCAGCCGATGGGGCATCTCGGCAGGCGGGATCTACATCAAGGACAACGAGGACCTGCCGAAGGCGAAGCGCCTGATGGCCGAGTACCAGGCCCAGCGCCGCACGCGCGTGCGTGCCGAGCACGAGGCGGCGATTCGCGATGGCACGGCGGAGACGTTCCGCGACGTGCTGCGCAAGGACCCGATGCGCGTCGCGTTGAACGTGCTGGCGATCGTCGTGCTGCTCGGCCTGGTGGCATTGCCGGCGATTCTGTTGCGCGGGTGATTGGTGGCAGCAGCACCTGCTGTGTCGAGTTCGGAACCGGCCCAAACAGAAGGCGCTCCGCATTCAACGGCTTCTGCTTGTCTGCTCGTACAA